>NZ_JAYFUM010000008.1:0-294184 GCF_034929435.1 Arcicella rigui | reverse complement strand
ATTGTCTTTGGCTAATGCTTCATAAATCATCAAAGCTCTCTCATAGGCTTTTTGAGCTTGCTCTTTTAAATTATTGTCACTATAAAAAATACCCAAATTGTTTAAGGTATTAGCCACATAAGGCAAGTATTGTTGAGGATTGTCTTTGGCTAATGCTTCTCTTATCATCAAAGCTCGCTCATATAATTCCGCTGGACGTTTGGCTCTATTTTGTTTTTGGAGGAAATAAGCATATTGGTAAAGCGTATTGGCATTGTTGGAATCTGCTTGATAGGCTTTTTCAAATAGTATCTCTGCTTGTTTATATTCATTTAACTCAATTTTTAATTGTGCTTTAAATAAATAAGATGCTATAGCATTTTGTAGTATCTTTTTGCCAAGTTCTCCAATTTTTATCATCAATTTAGCTTTGACAACCTCATTGTCAATAGCATCTATTTGTAATACTTTATCCGCTTCTTTTATTTTCCCTTGTCTAAACAAGCTATATGCTTGAGAAACATAGTCAGGTATTTCTTCTCCCTCAAGCATACTTAGGGTAGTGGCTAAACGTTGGGCGATACTTTCTTGATTGAGTTTATCTTTTTGTACTAATTCTAAACGTTTGTTGGCTTCTTCTAAATTCTTTTCTAACTTTTGATAAGCGAGATTATTTTTATCTTTTATATCGTTCATCTTTGCCACTAAATCCTTAATTTGGGCATATAAACTCTTCTCCTTTTCTTCAAATCTTTTGCGAATAATGATACCTGTTTCCTTTTCAAAATAAGCTAAAGCGTATTTTTCTCTTTCAGCTATCAATGACATTATTACTCGTACTGTATCAATCTTTTGGTCGGATAAACGATAGCTTTTTAACTCCAAGTTATTGATGGGTACGTAGTCACTTAAAGAAGCTTTAATGTTTACAGACATACCAATTCCTCTTAATGTAGGGTAAAAACATTTACCATCATTTCCTGTGATGCAAGTCCCGACTTTATCAACTACAACGCTAACTTTCTCTACAGCTTTCCCTGCTTTAGTGTTTAAGTGTGTACTTATTAAAAGGCTTTTTTGTTGTCCAAAACTTAATTTAGTCAACAGCATAAAAACAAAAAGAGGCAGATTGATTTTCATAATTGAGTTTATTTTAAATGTTGGGTTAGAAGAATATCACATGGTGAAATTGTATTACAGCAACATATATTACCACTGTAATTTCCATTTTTTGCATAAACTGAAACAGTTTGCAATTGCATTTCCAAAGGTAACTCCAAACGATAACTTCCATCAGCTTGGGTTTTGGTACTTATACCTTCGGCTTGTACTGTAATATTGGCTAAATCATGGGTTTGGTTATCATCAAAAATTACTCTTCCATAGAGACAGCATCTTTCTTTGGCAGGTACTAAAACTAAATTAAGGATTTCATTTTCTGGGATAGGATATATAGCACTTTTGCCTTTTTTGTCTATTTGCCAATCGTAATTTAATACTTCAATTTCTACATTATCGGCATCTTTCATAAAAGTAAGTAATACTTCACTCTCAGAGTTTAAGTCATAGATTTTACTAAATTTTCCAGAGCTAACTTTTATCACTTGCTTTTCATTGGCTAAAACAGAAGTACCTTGCCAATCTTTTACTTGTATTTTTAAACTTGATTCCTCTGTGGGTGGAGAGATTAAACCAAATATTAGGGTACATAAAAATACAAATACAGCAAAAGCATTGGTTGCATTGATAACCTTATCCTTTGATTGCATACGACCAATCCAAAGAACGGATAAACAGGCAATTCCAGCAATTAGCAACAAGGCAATAAAAATCCACTGAATATTATTTTTGATTTGAAGGAAAAAAGCTCCATAAAATCCTAAACCAATGGCTAATAGACCAATAAGTATAGAAAGATAAAACTTGGGTGATGTTTGAGAAGGCATTTTGTTTGGGCTAAGTTGTTTTATAAAAATAGTAAAAAAATATTTTTATTTGTCAGAGATTGATTTTCTTTTTTAGAATGGGACAACCTTGACAAGTACTTTAATAATCATTTAGCGTTAACCTATTTCATCAGGCGTTATTCCTATTTCATCAGGCGTTAAGGTATTTGCATTAAGTTAATAGACTATTTAATTTAGTGTTAAGTCATTTGCATTGAGTAAATAGGCTATTTCATCTGGCGTTAAGGCACTTACATTTAGTGAATAGGCTATTTCATCTGGCGTTAAGGCACTTACATTTAGTGAATAGGCTATTTCATCTGGTGTTAAGGCATTTACATTTAATGAATAGGCTATTTCATCTGGCTTTAAGGCACTTACATTGAGTGAATAGGCTATTTCATCTGGCGTTAAGGCACTTACATTTAGTAAATAGGCTATTTCATTTGGCTTTAAGGCACTTACATTTAGTAAATAGGCTATTTTCGCCTTTGTTGGTGTTTTTTCACCAACAAAACGAGCGTCAGCAACTCGTTCCTTAGCATTCTATCATATTGATTTGTTGCTGACGCACGATTCGTTGGAGAAAAACTCCAACCAGGGCTGAAATTCACAATTCACAATTCAGCACTCATACTTAGTAGGGCTGCCAAAATAAACCTTACCATTATCCCGTATATACAGCAAGCAATCGAACAAATACCCCCGTCTGTCGAATTTTTAATATTTTTCTAAGTTTATTTTGCAATTTGCCATCATGTTTCACTATTTAACTATTGCATGATGATTTTATCTTTATTATCCAAAAACATAATAAAAACCACATCGGCTTTGCTTTTCTGCTCGCTTTTTACGCATCTTTCCTTCGCTCAGAATGCTCCCGAAGAAAATAGATTCACAAAAGTTGTCTTGGCAGAAAAACTTGACGAACCTATGGAAATGACCCTTCTAAAAGATGGAAGAGTATTGTTGGTCGAGCGAAAAGGTGCTTTGAAACAATATGACCCCAATACTGGCACGATAAAAACCATAGCGACCATCCCTGTAAATACTAAGTACACCAATGCCAAAGGACAAAAACGTGAAGCCGAAGAAGGCTTAATGGGTTTGGTTCACGACCCGAACTTTGAGAAAAACCATTGGATTTATATGTACTATGCCGACCCCGACAAAACACAACACGTGTTGGCTCGCTGGGAATTGAAAGGCGAAGAATTGGTTGAAAGTTCTAAAAAAGTAATTTTAGAAGTACCAACCCAAAGAGAAGAATGTTGCCATACAGGCGGAGGAATGGTTTTTGATAAAGCTGGAAACTTGTTCTTGACAGTTGGAAACAATACTTCAAACAGTGGTTCGGATGGTTATGCCAATCTTGATGAACGTAAAGGCTGGGAGTATTGGGATGACCAACGTGGAGCAGGAAACACTAATAGTTTAACAGGTAAAATCCTAAGAATTACGCCACAGCCTGACGCTTCTTATACCATTCCAAAAGGAAATTTATATGAAACTTTGCCCAACAATGGCGATGGTTTGGTGAAAAAAGAAATCTATACAATGGGACATCGTAACCCGTGGAGACCAACGATTGATAGCAAAACGGGTTATTTGTATTGGGGAGAAGTAGGCCCTGATGCTTCTAACGATGGCGACCAAGGCCCAAGAGGTTATGATGAATTTAACCAAGCTAAAAAAGCAGGTAACTTTGGTTGGCCATACTTCATTGGCGATAATAAAGTTTATACAGATTGGGATTTTGAAACAAAAAAAGCTCGTCCAAATTCAAAATATGACCCAGCAAATCCCATCAACGATTCTCCGAACAATACTGGTTTAAAACAATTACCACCTGCACAAAAAGCCTTTATTTGGTATCCTTATGGTATTTCAGAAGATTTCCCTTTGGTAGGAAGTTCAGGAAGAAGTGCTACGGGTGGTCCAGTATTTCGTAAAGCTGATTTCCCGAATGGACAAAGAGTTTTCCCAAGCTATTATGAAGGAAAATGGTTAATTACCGACTTTATGCGTGGTTGGATTATGTCGGTGACGATGGATGACAATGGCGATTTTAAATCTATGGAGCGTTTTATGCCAAACACAGATTTTGGTAGTGCGATTGACATGGATTTTGCTCCTGACGGTGATTTGTATGTGTTAGAATATGGTTCGGCTTGGTTCAGAGGAAACGATAACGCACGCTTAGTAAAAGTAGAATACAATGGCGGAAACCGTATGCCGAAAGTTGTAGCTTCGGCAGATAATTTGACAGGTGCAGCTCCATTAAAAGTAAATTTCTCTTCAAAAGGAACAATCGACTATGATGGCGACAAATTGACGTATCAATGGGAAATCAAAAGCAAAGCGGGTAAAAAAGTACTCAGAACCGAAAACCCAAGCGTAACTTTTGATAAAGCAGGGATTTACAATGTTACCTTGACAGTAAAAGATACTAAAGGCGAAGAAAACAGTGAATCTTTAGAAGTAAAAGTAGGTAATGAATCGCCTGCGGTGGCTTTTGATATTAAAAAAGGAAACAAAACTTTTTACTTCCCTAACAAAGCGATTGAGTACGAAGTAAAAGTTGCTGATAAAGAAGACGGAGACTTGAAAAGTGGTAAAATCAAACCTGACCAAGTAGCAGTAAGTATTGATTATTTAGCGATTGGTTATGATAAAATCGAAGCTTCTCAAAATCATCGTGGCGTAGATGCCTCAGCTTTTGCTTCGATGGGCGAAAGAATGATGAACAAAAGCGACTGTAAGTCATGTCACATGATTGATAAAAAATCGGTTGGTCCAAGCTATCAAGATGTTGCCAAAAAATACAAAGGCGACCCAAAAGCTTTGGATTACTTATCTAAAAAAGTAATTGCAGGTGGAGGAGGTGTTTGGGGCGACCACATGATGGCGGCTCACCCTCAGATTTCACAAGCAGAAGCTAATATCATCGTTGAATACATTCTGAATATCAACGAACCAAAAACGGCTACTTCATTGCCAACGAATGGTTCGTATTTGACGAAGATTCCTGACGGTAAAAAAGAAAATGGTTCATACATCTTGCGTGCAGCTTACAAAGACAAAGGCACGAAAGTAATGAAATCATTGGCATCTGAAGACCTAATTGTATTGAGAAATGCCAAATTGAATCCAGAAATTGCTGATAAATCTAAAGGAACTCAATTGACGATTACACCCGGTCGTTCATTTTCTTTAGTTGGCAACAATGCGTACTTAGGCTACAAAAACATTGATTTAAACGAAATCAGTCAAGTAGAATTAACGGCACAAGCACAAACAAGAGTAGGAGCGTCGGGTGGTTTTGTGGAATTGAGATTAGACTCACCAACAGGTACTTTACTGGGTAAAAGTGAAATAATCGAACCTCGTGAAGTAAGAATGGGACCTCCGCCAACAACCACTGCACCTGCAAACGGACAAGCGGCAGCACCACCAGCAAGACCCAATCCGAATACTACATTAAAAATTGCAGTGCCAGCCAATGCGGGGCAACATGATGTGTATTTTGTCTTTAAAAATGACAAGGCAAAAGATTCGCAGATTGTAATGTCACTGTCGGCAATTGAATTTAAAAGTACTGAGTAGAATTAATATATAATCCCCAACCCGTGAAAGTGTAACCTCACCCCCCAACCCCCTCTCCCGTTGAGAGGGGGCTTTTTTTATTCTTTCTGTCGAAGCCTTTTCTTCAAAAAATTAGATTCTAAAAGTGATTCTTTCAAACTGACAAAATCAGAAAGTACCAAAATGATGGTGAAAAATGAAAGTAAATCTTCCATCATTACTAATACTTTGGCAGGAATGATTTGAGGTAAAATCTCGCCATAACCAAAATTGGTAAAATTTAGCACACTGAAATAAAAGCACTCAAAAAACACTTCTGGCAAACTTAGCGACTTATCTACACCCGAAAAACAAAGTGGATTGACATGATAAAGGCAGAAATAGTCGATGGCAAATGAAAAAGTAACCATCATTACATTTACGATAATAAAAAGTAAAAACCGATAAAAAGGAGTGTCGTTGGCTGTTACTTCAATAATCATTCTGGTACTTTGCCAAACAATAAAAATGATTTTACAAATCGCCAACCCAACGATTGCCCAAGTTGTATGATTGTCCGCCAGAAACTCATAGGTATCAATCAAAAAAACACTCAATCCCAAGCCAATAATCACAAGGCTTTTTAGTACAAAATCTCCGTAGTTGATACGCATTATATTCGGATTAAGGTTTATCTATAATTTTGGATGCCAAATATAAATAAATGAAATAAAAATTTCTTTTGCCTGCCGTTTAAACATTTATTTCTTCTGCTTCGGTCTTCGCTAATGTATATAATTTTATATAATAACAATAACTCCTATAATGTATCTTTTATGATTTTTGTTAGGGTTTTGCTTCTCTCATAATGTTATTTTTGACAGATTTCCCAATTGTTTAATGTCTTTTTATTTGTACAGATTAATCGTCTATTAAATGAATTAATTATGAATGTAGTACGTTTAAATGATAACAAAACCCAAGAAAATTATATTTTATTGCTTGTCCTCACATAATTTTATACTCACTATGAAAAAAGAAATTCCATTTTGTCAGGATGCTCTCGATATTCTCGTAGATCCAGTTTGCGTATTAGATGCTGAATGTAATTTTGTTCTTTTCAATAAGGCTTACAGCATTTTTTTTAAGGAGTTATATGATTATTATCCTCAGGTAGGTACTAAAAGGTTGACTGATACAGATACTTGGTTTTCGTCAGTAGCCCCTAATAACATCAGAAGAGGTCTGAGCGGAGAGACTTTCAAAACTACTCATGAAGCTAAAGGAAAGTTCTATGAGTTTTATATCAATCCTGTATTTAATGACGAAAAGAAAGTAACGCACCTGATTATCTATTCAAGAGATGTCACCGAGAATCAGCAATTAATTCAGAGGATTTCAGAACACGAAGAAAAATATAAATATGTTGTTGAAAGCGTTGACGAAGTTCTTTTTCAAACGGATACAGTTGGAAACTGGACTTTTCTCAATAAAGCTTGGACTGAAATTTTTGGTTTTTCTAACGAAGAATCTATCGGAAAACCTTTTTATAATTTTCTTCATCCTGATGATGTAAAAAAGAACGAATTACTTTTTGAACCACTCATTAAGCGTGAAAAAAGTGCCTGTGATGCTAATATTCGTTATCTGAACAAAGAGGGTAAAGTATTATGGATTAAGGTATATGCCTCTTTGTTACTAAACAACAAGGATGAAGTAATAGGGGTAACAGGAACATTAAGAGACATTACCAACGAAAAAGCTACTGCCCATTTCAGCGAGTTGCTCTCAAATAATGTGCGTGATTTAATCTGTATTAGCAATCTAAAAGGTGACTATCTCTACGTTTCACCTTCCTGTACGGAAGTGTTGGGTTATCGTCCAGAAGAACTAATTGGTAAAAATGTCTTTGAGTATGTTCATCCTGACGATTTGGACGAAGTATTAAACAAAAACGAATTACCATTAAAAGAAAGTAGTGATGAGTCTTTAGTAGAATATCGCTTTTTGAAAAAGAATGGCGAATACGTTTGGGTACAAACCAGTTATAAGGTATTCTTTGACGAATACGATATTGAAAACAGAATCATCAGTTCCAGCAGAGAAATCACTTTGCGGAAGCGAGCAGAAGAAAGTTTGATTCATGCTTTACAAAAAGAGAAAGAATTAAATCAGCTCAAAACCCGATTTGTGGCAATGGCTGCCCATGAATTTAAAACACCGCTTTCTACCATTGCCTCCTCAGCCGAAATTATAGAAATGTTTCTTGAACATCAGAAAGATGAGTCATTTAAGGAAAAAGTACATAAACAACTTAATAATATTCAGTCTGAAATCGTCAGAATTACCAATGTAATGAATGAAACACTTTTTTTAGGTAAAATTGATGATGAAAACATTGAAGTAAAAAAAGTAGAGATGGATCTTGTGGAACTGATACATTACATTATCGAACGACAAGGCAGACATCAAAAAGACGGAAGAAAATTAGTATTTAAGCAAATCGGCGAAGCAAGAAAAGTTTGGGCAGATTCACAGCATTTTGAGCATATTATAGATAATTTGGTATCGAATGCCTTTAAGTATTCACCCAACTGCGAAAGCCCAACATTGACGTTGTCTTTCAATGAAAATAACTATGTTATCGAAATCAAAGATTTTGGCATTGGTATTCCCAAAGACCAATTCAAGAAAGTGTATTCTTCCTTTTTTAGAGGGAATAATGTAGGGCAAATAAAAGGAACAGGTTTAGGACTACTGATAGTCCATAATTTAGTAAAAATGTACGGCGGTGATATTACTTTTGAAAGCGAAGAAAAAGTAGGCACAACCTTTACACTTACTTTTCCCTATGCTTAAATCAGAAGACATCAAACAGTCACTTTTTTGAATCAAAAGCCTCTTCACTGAAAAGAAGGGGCTTTTTTTCTTTCAGAGCTTGGTTCTCTTTGTCATTGTCCTTGTCTTCACTGGCAATTTTCTTTCTTCCCGAGGCAGGTCTCCTGACCAGCCTTACATTTACAAGCAAAAAAAAACTCAGTGTTCCTAATTAGAAACACTGAGTAAATCAAACTTCTTAACCTAAACAAATCTACAAAACACACTACTGAACAAACTTAAACAATATATCAGAATACACCTTTTTAGGATTTGCCCCTACACCCGTTACCCTGATAGCATATTGTGTACCTGCCGTCAGGTCTTCAAACAAAAAAGTTTTAGTCGTAGATGATTCCGTTTTCCAAATACTTTCATCCGTTACAGGAGTTTTTGTAATCTCAAATAAATATGATTTTGCTCCTTCAACTTTATCTACGCTTGCCTGTAAACTACCTGCCAATGGCCCATTTTCAATCTTAAAATTACTTGGCTTTGCCAAGATACCAATCGGTGCTCTACTTTTCTGAATTTCAAAGCCCGAACTCAAGGCAATCAATTCACTATCCTTACAATTGGCTTGTACATACAAGCCCAATAAACCCAAGAGTTTTTCCAAGTCTTTACGAGCAAGGTTTTTTCTGAGGGTTTCCTGCTTACCGCCTGTTTCATTTGCCGTTAAAGCGGCTACATAAGCATTTCTGCTTGCTGTAACTTCCGCTAAACTTGGCACAGGATTGGGAAAATCTATATTCCCTGTGAGGCTGTTGATAATCACTTGGCTTTTGGTGTCGAGGTCATCATCTCTTAGCCGTGAAAAACTGACAATTACTTTTACGATTGACATAGTCGTAGGGGGGTTAATAGTTGGAACTGTATTTTACAATAGGATTACAGCTTAACGCTTACTTAAAAAAGTTGAGTCTTGCTTGTTGTTTTAAATATATAAAAAAATGCCTTTGTAGAAAAGCCTTCCGCAAGGATTTTACTAAAAAACTTATTATACGGTAAATTTTGGATTATTCTTAGATATTTTATTGTTGACAAAAGCGAGAATTTATTAAGTTTACATCAATATTGATTTTGTTAAAGTTTTGTTATAGAAGGCATTATCTGCTGTTTTGTAGTATTACAATGCTTCATTGTAATACTACAAAAGTTTTTTGTAAGCTTGCAAAAAAGTTATGTAAGCTTACAAAAAACTTTTGCAAGGTTGCAGAGAAATTTTGTAAGATTGCAAAATAATTTTGTAAGCTTACATTAAAAATATTGAGTCGTAAAAATTGCTCTGTAAGCTTACAGAGAAGTTTTGTAATCTTACAAAAAACTTTTGCAAGCTTGCAGAGAAGTTTTGTAAGTCAACAAAAATGTATTGTAAGCTTACAAAATTGCTATGTTGGGTGAGGGGGCGGTTTGGGAGGGTATCATAGATGCTTTGAAGCTTATATTTATTATTGGGTTTTCATGCTCGGAATTAATCAATATTTAAGCAAATAAATTGCTTATCATGTTATGAAAAGCAACTATTTCAAAATTGATGGCTTTGTACTTTTTAACCTCTCTAAGATAGCATTTGATGAAGTATATTTGAAAATATGGTTTTAGTTAAGTCAGATTAAAGATTATCTTTTAAACTTGTAAATAAAGTTTTTTATCTTGCTTCCCCAATTAAAATTAATAGATTCAAACCCAATGATAGCTGATAACCCAATTTTAAATAGCCCTTATCAAGAGCCAAAACTACACTATAATACAAACAGTGAAGGAAGTTTAGATTATACAGACATCTGTAAAGGTAGAAGGGTGTTTAAACAAGACTCTGCTGTTATTCCCTCAAGACAAAAAGGACAAAAAGAAGTGTTTGAGTGGAATGATGATGCTCTTCAATATGGTACGCATATTATTAACCTTTGTAGAAAAGAAGTTGGGCTTTGGCGAAATGCTAAGTATCCAAATATTACCCGTGTTTCTAAAGAATTATTGTCCTTTTGGTTTGATAATCCTGAAAGGTTAGTAACTAAAAAATTATTCTTTGCTCAACAAGAGGCAGTTGAAACGGCTATTTGGCTGAATGAAGTAGCTGAAAAGTCAAATGCTGGACAGCATATTTTAAATTTACTTCGTGATGGACAACAAACGGTAAGTGAAGATATAGCTGATCAATTACCACGAATTGCTTTTAAGATGGCTACTGGTTCTGGCAAGACTGTTGTAATGGCTTGCTTAATCTGTTATCATTATTTTAACCGACAAGAGTATAAAAATGATACACGTTTTGCTGATTACTTCTTGATTATTGCTCCGGGAGTAACTATCAAAAGCAGGTTAGGTGTATTGTTTGTTGATACGGAAAACAAAAACCCCAGAGATATAAGTGATTACTATCGTATGCGTGGGTTGATTCCTGCCAACATGGAACATCGCTTAGAAAACTTAAATGCAAGGCTGGTCATCACTAATTATCATTCATTTGAACCAAAAATATTACAAGGTAACAAACGTAGTCCTTTTGATGGTAAAACAAATTTACAAGGTGAAAAAATTGATACTGATAACAAGGAAGATTTTTCACAAGTAGTAAAAAGAACTTTGGGTAAATTTAAAACTGGTAGTAGAGTTCTCATTCTCAATGATGAAGCTCATCACTGCTATTTGCCCAAGTCCAAAAGTAAAACTACTGATAATGAAGAAGCAGACGAAAATGCTCGTGCGGCTGTTTGGTTTAATGGTATCAGAGAAATCGCTAAAAAATTTAAACTTCAATCTGTTTACGACCTTTCTGCAACACCTTATTATTTAACAGGTTCTGGACATACTCCTTATAGTCTGTTTCCTTGGGTTGTTTCAGATTTTGGACTTATTGAAGCCATCGAATCTGGGTTAGTGAAAATTCCTTTTTTACCCGAAAGTGATAATACCCAAGAATTAACAGTTCCAATCTTACGTAATTTATACGACCATGTTCGTGATGATTTACCCAAAAAAGGTCAACGTACCAAAAAGAGAGAAGCAATAGCGGAAGGTTCAACGATTTCAGAGCAACCTCCCAAACTTCCTTCTTTGGTAAAGGGAGCTTTGGACCAATTCTATAACCATTATGTTGACTATGATTTAGGAGTAAGAAAAAATCGTGAAGCGAAAGCCAATTTGTTTTCAGCACCTCCTGTATTCATTGCTGTCTGTAATAATACTTCTGTTTCAAAAGAAGTCTATAAATATATTGCAGGTTATGAATACACTAATGCAGATGGCGATACTGTCATTGTTCATGGTGCTAAAGATTTGTTTTCTAATTACGACCCTTCAACGAACAAACCGCTTAAACGTCCTCCAACGCTTTTGATTGATAGTGATGCCCTTGAAAATAGCGAACAAGTAAACGATGATTTTAAGAAAATCTTTTCATCCGAAATAGAAGAGTTTAAAAAGGATTATGTGAAAATGTATGGGCAAGGAAGTGTAGATAAAATAACGGATGCTGAAATCTTGCGTGAAGTTGTAAATACCGTAGGTCAACAAGGAAAATTGGGTTCTCATATTCGTTGTGTAGTTTCTGTTTCTATGCTTACCGAAGGCTGGGATGCCAACACCGTTACCCATATTATGGGTTTACGTGCTTTTGGTTCGCAATTACTTTGTGAACAAGTAGCTGGTCGTGCATTGAGAAGAATGAGCTATATCCTGCAAGGCTATGATAAAGAAGGGAATCCGACGAACGATAAACGCAAAATTGTTATTGAAAAATTCCCTCCCGAATACGCTCACATTATTGGTGTACCTTTCAAAATGTTTAAAGGAGGTAAATCTGAGCCACCACCTCCTCCTATTGATTTAACACATATTGCTGCGATACCAGAAAGACAAGCAACAATGGAAATTGTTTTTCCTAATGTGGTGGGGTATCGTGTTGAAAATTATGATGGGGAAATAAAGTTTGATTTCACTAAGGTTGAAAACTATGAAATAGATGGTTCTAAATTCCCTACTGAAACCATCATGGCAAGTCCAATTTCTGCTAATGAAGAAACGTTGAAATTGAAATCAGTCTTGGAAAGACGTGACCATGAATTGATTTTTACCATTACGAAAGAATTGATTAAATATCATTTTAGTGATGAAAATCAAGAAAACTTGCAGTTTCATAAGTTTAATAAACTAAAACAAATTGTAGAATTCTGGTACAATGAAAAAGTAATCTTACTTAATATTACTGACCAAAGATATAAACGTTGGCTATTCTTTGAAGACCCAAAAAAAATCGTTGACCATATCATTAGAGGAATAAATCCAGAGATTAATACTTCTGAATTTATTCGACCTATATTTAATTATTATAATAAATTCAATAGTACAAAGTATGTCAACGGAAACACGGTGAAAGATGTATTTCCAACCCAGAAAAGTCATGTGAATTATGTAGTAATGGACAGCGATTGGGAAGGTATTTGTGCTAAAAGCTTGGAAGAGATTGAAACAGTAGAATGCTATGTCAAAAATCAATTCCTTGGTGTTACAGTTCCTTATGTGAAAAATGGGAAAGACCATTTGTATTATCCTGATTTTGTGGCTCGTGTAAAAACTCAAGATGGAGTCGTTAAGAACTTGTTGATTGAAATTAGTGGCATGAGTAATGACAAAGCAGAAAAAAAATGGTTCGTAGAAAACCGTTGGATTCCTGCGGTGAATGCTTTGAAAGATAAATACGAATATCCAGAATGGCATTTTATCGAAATCGCAAATGACATCAGAAATATTAAAAATCAACTAATCGAAAAAATACAGTCTCTATAACCATGGCAAAGCAAGTCGAATCTATCAAACATACAACCACTACTCGCCCACATATTCCTTCTAAAGAAGAAGCTGGCTATGAAGATGCAAACAGCATCGTAAAAAACGGAAAAAAAGTGTTAGAACTATCTAAAAACCCTGTTACTCATCGAGGACAAGACCCTGAGCTGTATTGGCTTAATAAATATGGTAAGGACGACCGTGACGAATTACTAAAAGTAGATATTCGTTCTCTGTATCGTCATGAACATATCGCTCCAGAAACGCTTATTAAAAATCTTTATAAAGCTACTGAGACACAACCTGCTCAGTTAGACCTTTTTAGTGTGAACACACTCTTTGGTAATGCTTTAGAAAAAGATGAAATAGAAAAAGTATCGGAATATTATCAACATCAAGACGGCTGGACAAACCGACTGATACAAGGTGATAGTCATTTGGTAATGGCGAGCCTTTTGGAAAGAGAGGGGATGGCAGGAAAAGTGCAAACCATTTATATTGACCCTCCTTACGGTATCAAATACGGTGGAAATTGGCAAATAAAACTTAATAACCGTGATGTAAAAGATGGTAGTGATGAGGCTCTTACGGGTGAACCAGAACAGATAAAAGCCTTCCGTGATACATGGGAATTGGGTATCCATTCTTATCTTTCTTACCTAAGAGATAGACTATTGATTGCTAAAGAACTACTAACAGAAAGTGGTTCTTGCTTTGTGCAAATCTCAGATGAAAATGTGCATTTAGTCCGAAATATCATGGATGAGGTTTTTGGTAGTGAAAATTTTGTGAGTTTAATAATTTTGAAAAAAACAAGTGGTTTAGGAACAAGTCTTTTAAAAAGTGTTTATGACATCATTATTTGGTATGGTAAAAACAAAGAAAAATTAAAATATCGACAGCTCTTTAAGGAATTTGAGGAGTCAGATTTAGTCGAATTATATCCTTCAATTGAAATTGATAAGAAAAGAAGACCATTAACTTCTGAAGAAAAGCTAAATTTTAAGCAGACGATGAAAACTGGAACTTTATATAGGACAATGGATTTGTCTTCAAGTGGTTTAACTCCAAGTTGTGTCTTTGACTTTGAATATAATGGAAAAACATATCAATCTTTAAAAGGGAAAAGCTGGAAAACAAACTTGTCAGGAATGCAAAAATTGTCCAGTATTGGTCGATTGGATAACTCAGGCTCTACACTCAGATTTATACGCTATGCAAATGATTTTCCAGTTGCAGAATATTCAAATATTTGGGATGGCATTGGCGGAGCAAGTGATAAACTATATGTTGTTCAAACTTCAAATGAGGCTGTCAAGCGTTGCTTATTAATGACCACAGACCCAGGCGATTTAGTTTTAGACCCTACTTGTGGGAGTGGCACAACAGCCTATGTAGCAGAACAATGGGGAAGACGTTGGATAACCATTGATACCAGTAGAATTGCTTTAAACATTGCCAAAACAAGATTAATGACGGCAGTTTTTCCTTTTTATAATTTGTATGATGAAAATGGTGATATTCGGCAGGGTTTTAAATACAAAACCGTTCCGCACATTACTTTAAAAAGTTTGGCAAACGATGAACCTCCTGCTACAGAAACACTCTATGACCAACCCGAACAAGACAAGAAAAAACTACGAGTATCGGGGCCTTTTACAGTAGAAACGCTTCAAAACTATGAGCCAACTACGCCAGAAGAATTGGACGATGAAATTAGAGTCAACGAAGAAGAAGGAGCTTTT
Organism: Arcicella rigui; assembly: GCF_034929435.1. Taxonomy (NCBI): domain Bacteria; kingdom Pseudomonadati; phylum Bacteroidota; class Cytophagia; order Cytophagales; family Flectobacillaceae; genus Arcicella; species Arcicella rigui. The sequence continues at coordinate 279,282 of NZ_JAYFUM010000008.1, read as the reverse complement.
GAGGAACACATCAAACAACATTTATTAAGTGCCGGAATTAAGAACGGAACAAAATCAGAGATGGTTGTTTTTAGAAGTGTTGAATTATTGGCAGGCGAAGCACTTCATGCAGAAGGTTTTTATCAATCTGAAAAAGGAGAAGAAAAAGCGTATTTTCATATCGGACCAAAATTCGGAACGGTTAGTAAAAAATTAGTGAGTGATGCCATTAAACAATGCCGTCAAAAAGGTGATGCCAGTTGGTTAGTTATTTTAGGATTCAGCTTTGAGAGTGACATCGAAGGAGGTTCACAATCAACCAGTATGGGAACATTTCAAGTAGATAAAGTCCGTATTCACGATGATTTACTACAAGAAGGATTGAAAAAGAAACCAGCTAAATCAGCGGCAAGTTTTGTTACGATTGGCGAAACAGACATTGCTTTGCATAAAGAAGGTAATACAGTAAGTGTTGAAATTAGAGGATTAGACATCTATGACCCAATTCAAGACGTAGTAAAAGCCAGAAACGTAGCTGATATAGCTTATTGGATGGTTGATGATGATTATGACGGAAGTAATTTTGTAGTAAAACAAGTATTTTTCTGTGGTGGAGATAAATCTGAATTTGATAAATGGAGAAAAGGATTAGACAATTTAGCAAAAGACACCACCAAAAAGAAAGTAGAAAAAACGTTAAAAATAGAGATAGACGACGAAGCCTTTGAACGTTTATACGGACATATTTCTCACCCGATTGAAGTAAAGAATAAGGGACAAAAAATTGCGGTTCGAGTTATCAGTCAATTTGGAGAGGAGATAATGAAAGTATTAAGTGTAAAATAGTTTTTTATTGCCAGTGTGGAGACACTGGCAATTTCTTTATACTTGTTTAGAGAAGTGTTTCTCTATGCAAGTATTTAATAATGAGTTGAGTAATTTAGATAATTAAGGATTGTCTCATTACCAGCCTCGGATAAAATAGTTAGGTAAAGTACATTTTTTAAAGGTCGTTTATTTCTTCCTCGGAAAGTCCTGTCATGTCGGAAATGTCAGATGATGAAATCCCTTTGAGTTTCATTTTTCTTGCAACTTCTATCTTTCCTTCTATCTTTCCCTCATCAAAAGCTGTATTGACTGCATATTCATAAACTGCTTTATTGTCTCGAAAAACCTTCAAACTTTGTTCATAATCATGGCGTTCGGCTTCGCTATACTTGGCTATTTCTGCTTTTTCAAAAGCTTGAATAAAAACTTCGTCCTTGAAGACTTCTGGAATACCCTGAAAGTCCTCCAAGTGCTTGATGAAGTATAGCCATTTATCTAATCGATTGGCAAGGTCATGTTCTGCTTGCACAAAATGAGGCATTTCTAAGTAAACAAATTTCAACTTTTCATAAAATACTTTATTGTTTTGGTCTTTAAGCTGTACTGTGTGAATTACTTCTCCCTCTCCGTTAGTAACTTTTTCTTCAAACTTAAAATCCAGAATACCAACACAATAGACATATTTAAGCTTATAGTTCCATTCGCCTCTTTCGGCTTGCTCTTGAATAGGAAAGGTTGAATAGTAAACGGTTCTGTCCTTGAAGTAGTTCTGCTTTGCCTTTTGCAGTTCCACAATGATCTTTTCTCCTAAATTATTCTCGCAATAGATGTCGTAAACAGCTTTTCTGTCTTCCTCCGTTTTGCCCATTTGGTCTTTGTCTTTGAAGGTCAAGTCCACTATGTTGCTTTCTGGCAAAAGGCTCTTTAGGAAGTCGATAAGCAAAGGCTTACTGGCTTCTTCTCCGAATATTTTCTTAAAACCAAAGTCGGTAAATGGGTTTACATATTTTGCCTTCATTTTTTGTCCAATTGTTAGTAGGCTAATTTACGAAATTATTTGCGGGAGTTTTCTTCGTTTGTTGTTTTTTGTCTGCTGTCCATTGCATTGTGTCTTACGAGTATATAACCGCCATAAAGCTCTGTTTTTTATAATTTATTACGTTTATATTTAATGTCTCTGAACTCCATAGTAAATTTCTTTGCCGTTGCCAGTGTCCTCACTGGCAATTGCTTCATATTTGTTTGGTGAAGTGTTTCTCCGAGCAAGTATTTATTTAATAAAGAGTTGAGTAATTTTGATAGTTAAAGGTTAGTCTGGATTCTTGTGTAGCCATCTCATTTCGATGCCTCAATATATTCAGGAATAGTCAGAATGACTTTCGTGGCAGGACGAAAAGCTGACTTTATCTTATTTACTTCGTCCCTCGTCATTTTAACGTTTACGATTTTCAACACTTTAAGCTTTGGTAATTGTTTCAGTTTGTCAAGTTGTTGAACAATGTCAAGGTCTTTATTAATTGACAAGTCAAGAACTTCAAGATTAATAAGCTTTACAATAGAGTATGGAAGAGTTGTCAATTTGTTTGTATTGATAATAAGTGTTTTCAGGTTTGTGAGCATACCAATTTTTTCAGATAAGAAAGAAATATTGTTTGCGTTGCTGTCAACCAATGCTGATAGAGGGGGATAAAATGTAACTTTACTACTTCCTAAGTCTAAATAAGTGATTTCAAAGTTTTGGTATATACTGTCTGGAATTTCTTTTAAATGTAGTCCGCTTAAATCAACTCTCAATTCTTGCTGTGTTATTGGTCTCTGGGAATAAGAGTTTAAAGTTAAAAATGTTATGATGGTTGCTATTAGTCTCATTATATTTCATGTCTCTGAACTCCATAGTAAATTTCTATTTGGTTCAGATTTGTTCTGAAACTAAGTATTTATTTCAAAATATCCAATTTATCTAAAGGGCTTTTTCTCTTGCCATTCTCCCCAAGTCAATTTCTTTATTTTCCTAACAGCAAACCTTTTGTTTTTATCGCTATCCCGATTAGCTTTATGAAATTTTAATGGATTCAATAAAACTAAACGTTATGCGAAAAATATTGCTATTGGGGGCTTACCTCTGCCTTTGCTCTTTGTCTGTATTTGCCCAAAACCAAGAAGTATTTTTTACTTCTTTCCCCACATTAAGTCCTGATGCCCAAACTTTAGTATATAGTTTTGAAGGCGACCTCTGGAAAGCTGATTTAGCCACCAATACTTCTACCAGATTAACAGCCATGCGAGGTTTTGAAAGTCGTGCCAAAATCTCTCCAGATGGCAAATGGGTTGCTTTTACGGGTACACAATACGGTAATCCTGATGTGTATTTAATTCCTTTGTCGGGCGGAGCGATTCGTCAATTAACTTTCCATGATAGTTTTGATTATGTAGAATCTTGGTCTTGGGATTCGCAAACTTTATACTTCGGTTCTGGAGCTCAGAACGACGGCACGGTTTATTCCATCAATATCAACAGTGGCACGCCCAAACGTATTTTTCCGCATTTTTTCAATCGTATTCATAATGTAGTAGAGCATCCAAGTTCGGGAGAATTATTCTTCAACGATACTTGGGAAAGCGACAACCAAGCTTACCGAAAAGGCTATAAAGGAGCTTTTAATCCTGATATTCAGTCTTATAATTTCAAAACAAAAACCTACAAACGATACACAGATTATGTTGGGAAAGACCTTTGGGCAAGTATCGACCGTGCAGGAAAATTGTATTTTAGTTCGGATGAAGGCAACGGCAATTATAACCTTTATACTTTAGAAAATGGCAAAAAAGTAGCTTTAACGCAATTTGGCGAAGCCATCAAGCGTCCGCAAGTAAGTGCTAATGGTCAAAAAGTAGTTTTTGAAAAAGAGTATCAATTGTATTTGTACGATGTTGCTACCAAAAGCACACAGAAAGTAAGTCTCAATGCCATCCGAAATTATGTATTGCCCAAAGAGCAAGACTATAAAATTGCAGGCAATATCAACGCTTTTGATGTGGCTGGCGATGGTAAAAAATTGGCTTTTTCTTCAAGAGGCGTATTGTTTGTGTCGGATTTGGAAGGAAAGTACATCGCTAAATTACCAACTGATGCCCAACAAAGAGTGATAGAAGTAAAATGGCTTGCCGATAACAAAACCTTGTTGTACAGCCAAACCAACGAAAACGGTTATTTGAATTTGTTCACCATTGCAGCCGATGGAAAAGGCGTAGCCAAACAAATCACCAGCGACCAACAGAACAATAGAAATATTTCTTTCAACAAAGAAAAAACGCAGGCGGTGTATCTCAGTGGTAAAAATGAAGTAAGAATTTTAGATTTAAAAACCTTGCTTTCTACCACCATCGTCAAGGAAGAACTTTGGGCAATGTACAATCCAATGCCTTACTTTTCACCCAATAGCGAATATGTGATGTTTACGGCTTACCGCAATTTTGAACAAGATATTTTCCTGTTTCATTTGGCTGACAAAAGACTTATCAATCTTACGAACACGGGTATTTCAGAAACAAGTCCGTACTGGTCGCCCGACGGGAAATATATTTATTTTGAGTCTGACAGAACCAAACCCAGTTATCCTTTTGGTGGCACAGATAGTAGAATTTACCGAGTGCCTTTGGTGAAAATAGATGCCCCTTACAAATCGGATAAATTCAATGACTTGTTTAAAGTAGTAGAGAAAAAAGAAGAAAAGAAAGAAGATAACAATACGGCAAAAAAAGTAAGTGATAAAAAGAAAAATACTAAAACGCCTATCAAAACTGATACTTTGGCAACCGTGAAAAAAGAGCCAATCGTAATAGATTTTGAAGATATTTTACAACGTTTCGAGCAGATTAGTCCCAACTTCGGAGCAGCCGAACAGCCTTTGGTGTATCAGAAAGACGAAAAAACTTATGTACTCTTTTTGTCGAACCACGAAGCAGGCAAAAGTAAACTTTGGAAAACGACCATCGAACCATTTGCCAACAATAAAACCGAAAGAGTAGAAGGAGCAGATGTAAACGGTATCGACGTAGTAGTAGCCGATGGCAAATATTATGGTTTGGTAAGTGGCAATCTTTATAAACTGAATATGGAGGGAAACAAATTAGATAAAATTGATTTGAATTTTACTTTCAGAAAAAATCTGGCGAGCGAATTTAAACAAATGTTTTTTGAAGCTTGGGCAGGCGTAGAAGAGAATTTTTATAGCGAAAATTTCAATGGCGTAGATTGGGTAAAAATGAGACAAAAGTATCAACAATACTTGCCACAAATCAATACTCGTGGCGATTTACGTACTTTGTTGGTAGATATGTTGGGCGAATTGAATGCTTCACATACAGGTTTTTCAACTTATGGCGACGAAGACGATGCCTATTTCAAAACCGTTACTTTGAATACAGGCATTGTGTTTGATAATGAAAATCCCTATCAAGTAAAATATGTAGTGAAAAAATCGCCAGCAGACAAAGCTGGAAAAGATATTCAAGCAGGTGATAAATTGATAAAAGTAAATGGCGATAGCCTTGATACGAATCAAAACCGTGATTTTTACTTCCAAAAACCATCATTAGACGATGAGATTTCACTGACTTTTGATAGAAATGGAAAGATTTTTACAACCAAAATTCACCCACAAAGTACAGGTGCTTTTGTCAGAAATTTATACAACGAATGGATTGACCAAAACCAAAAGTATGTAGATACCAAAGCCAACAAGCGTATTGCCTACGTTCACATGAGTGACATGGGACGTGAAGAATTAGAGAAATTTTTAATAGACATGACTTCCGAAGCCTACAATCGTGAAGGTTTGATTTTTGACATTCGTAATAACAGAGGAGGCAATGTGCATGATTTAGTCTTGAATTTCTTGGCACAAAAACCTTATTTAAAATGGAAGTACCGTGAAGGACAATACACCATTCAGCCCAATTTTAGTCCAGCCGCCAAACCTATTGTTTTGTTGATTAACGAACAGTCGCTAAGTGATGCCGAAATGACTGCACAAGGATTTAAAGCCCTGAAACTGGGTAAAATCATCGGTACAGAAACTTATCGTTGGATTATCTTTACTTCGGGTAAAGGCTTGGTAGATGGTTCTTTTTATCGTTTACCTTCGTGGGGTTGTTATACTTTAGAAGGCAAAGATTTAGAAAAAGAAGGCGTAAGTCCTGATATTTTTGTACGTCAAAGTTTTGAAGACAAACTCAACAACAAAGACCCACAATTGGATAAAGCGATTGAGGAGATTTTGAAGGATTTGAAGTAGTTGAATTGTTTTAAACATTATATAGAGCTTTACCTCCGAGGCTGGTCTCCTGACCAGCCTCAAATCAACCTCATAAATAATCCCACATTTGGCAGTGTCCGCAATCACTATTTTATAGGAGTAAAAAACCTTTGGCATATACTTTAGAAAGAAGTTTCAATCATCTAAAAATATTTCCTGATGTCAAAGATTTCCAGTTTTTTACTTGTACTTTTTTTCAGTTGCTTTCATTTGATAAATGCCTCGCCTACAAAACGTTGGGTGGTGGCAAAAAACGGTAGTGGCGATTTCAGTACTCTACAAGAGGCTTTTAATGCTGTACCACTCAATAATCGTATTCCCACAACGATTTATATCAAAAATGGGATTTATCAAGAAAAACTCATCCTTGATTCTACTAAAAACTTTGTGATACTCATCGGAGAAAGTGCCAAAAACACCATTTTGACTTACGATGATTTTTCTGGAAAAGTAACTAAAGAAGGCATCAAATTGGGTACGACTACTTCAACTTCAACTCGCATCGTAGCCGATAATTTTACTGCCAAAAATATCACATTCGCTAACAGTGCCGGGCCAGTTGGTCAAGCCGTAGCTATGTTGGTCGATGGTGACAAAGCCCGTTTTTTCAATTGTCGTTTTTTAGGATTTCAAGACACCCTTTATCCCAAAAGGGCGGGTACACGGCAGTATTACAAAAACTGTTATATCGAAGGAACTGTAGATTTTATTTTTGGCTGGGCAATTGCCTATTTCGACCATTGCGAATTGGTTGGCAAATTAGACGCTGGCTACTTTACCGCAGCTTCAACACCACAAAATCAGGCTTTTGGCTTTGTGTTTAATCATTGCAAAATTGGCGGAACAGCACCTGCTGAAAGCTATTACTTAGGAAGACCGTGGCGTGATTATGCTCAAACAGTATTTATTTCTTGTGAAATGTCGAACATCGTAAAAGTCGAAGGCTGGCATAACTGGTATAAAATCAATGCAGAAAAAACCGCCTTTTACGCCGAGTATCAATCAAAAGGCAAAGGAGGCAATACAGAAAGAAGAGTAAAATGGGCAAAACAACTCAGTAAAGATGAAGTAAAAAAGTACAAAGCAAAGAATGTTTTAAGTGGGAGTGATGGGTGGAGGTTTTAGTTTTGTGAAATCTAATTTCTGTGGCTGACCTACATTTACACCCGAGGCTGGTCGGGAAACCAGCCTAAGAGAAAGTTCAAAACTCGGCACTCAAAATTCAATACTCCATTTTACTCCACCACAATCTCATCCACAAACAACCAAGGTTTATCGCCTGCACCAGTTGAATTGGCTGGAATTGTCCCGAATGATGGTGCGATAATTCTTAGGTATTTTACACTTTTATTGAATGATACTTGTACCTGTGTAACGCCTTCTTTGGTAGGAACAGCCACTTTTTGTTGGGCAATCTGTTCATAATTTACGCCATCGTTTGAACCTAAAATTTGTACTTCCGAAGGAATCCAAATCCAGCTTGAAGGCTTGTGAAAGAAACGGAAAGTAGCTTTTTGAATGTCGGTAATTTTGCCGAAATCTATCGTTCCTTCAAAATCTAAACCATTCCAACCCAACCATTCTTCGTCGCCAAATCTACTTTCGCCACCAAACATTCCGTTGGTCAAGGCTTTTACGCCACCACGATTATAACGCTGGTCTGGTGCAGTTTTTAGCGTCATCAAATGCCCCGTAGCTTTGTTATAAGTAATCGTTCTTGTGATTTCGTCAACCAATTTTCCTTTCATAACCGTAGCCGCTTTTACGGTGCTACTTTTACGAATGGCGATTGGTGAAGAATACTTGGCAGACTGTAAAGTCGGACTTGTGCCGTCTAAAGTATAATAAATCGGAGCGTCGCCATTATCACAACTAAGAGCCAACTGAATCGTATTGTCTGCCGAAGTGGACATACTCGTTTTGATTTCAAAGAAATGTTTGGCATAATTTACCTGACGATAATCCATGCGGTTCAAATAGCTACTCAAGCGATTTAAAAAATCATTATAATTTCTGGATTCTTTTGTTGACCAATCTACTTCTGCCAAAGCCACCGCTCTCGGAAAAGTCATGTATTCTACGTGCGAGCCAACGGGTACTTGTTCTGTCCAAAGGTTTGCTTGTCCGCCCAAAATATACTTTTCTTCTTCTTTCGTCAAACCTGCTGGAATGGGTTCAAAACTGTAAATTTTAGGCAAATTAATAAAGCCACTAAAAGCCAAAGGTTCGTTCGGGTCTTCGGATTGATAATAATCTAAATAACAATGTGAAGTAGGAGAGATGATGGCTTGATGTTTCAATTTTGCAGCCGTTCCGCCACTTTCAATACTTCTCCAAGCCATTACGGTTGCGTTTGGAGCTAAACCGCCATCTAAAATTTCATCCCAACCAATAATTTGTCTGCCTTTTTGGTTGACGTGTACTTCGATACTTTTTATAAAATCACTTTGTAATTCATCAATATTTTTCAAGCCTTTGTCTTTCATTCTTTTTTGACAGTTTGGACATTTGTGCCAAGCCGTTTTCGAGGCTTCGTCTCCGCCAATATGAATGTATTTGCTTGGGAAAATTTCCATTACTTCGTCTAAAATATCATTCACAAAAGCAATAGACTCATCTTTCGGACAAAATTCTCCTTGAAACAACAATTGTTTTCCTGTGCTATCCAAACAAGCAAATTGCGGATAAGCCACCAAAGCAGCGTTTGAATGGGCAGGCACGTCAATTTCTGGAATAATGGTAATAAATCTTTCAGAAGCATATTTTACGATGTCTCGCATTTCATTTTGCGAGTAAAAGCCTTCGTTGGTTGGCCATTGAGGCGATTTTGCGGTGTGAAGTAAAGGATATTTTTTACTTTCAAAACGAAAAGCTTGTCCGTCGCTAAGATGCCAATGAAAGCGATTGAGTTTCAAAGAAGCCAATTCGTCAATGTATTTTTTGATGAAATCCACAGGCATAAAATGGCGAGAAACGTCCAACATGATACCTCTGTAAGGAAATCTTGGAGCGTCTTCAATCGTCAAAGCTGGAATTTTTGTGTCTATATTTTTTACAAAAGTACTTTGTTCAATCTCAGCAGGCAGTAATTGCAAAATACTTTGCACAGCATAAAATACACCCGAAGGTTTTGCTGCTTTGATATGAATCAATTGCGGAGAAATGGCTAAAATATAGCCTTCTGGATTAGTGATTTTGTTATCAAACTCAACAATAATTTGATTAAACTTTGCTGTCTTTTTGCTGATTTTCAGTGAAATACCAGTTGTCTTTTTTAGTTTTGACACTAAAGGTGCTAAAGCAAAATTTGTTTCTGCATTATCGCCTAAGGTTCTGATACTGGTTTTTTCGTTGAACTGAAAAAAACCTTTTTGAGGTGTAATTTTATTCGGTAAAGGAATAATGGAAGAAGTGTTTTGTGCGAAAAGATTCCAAGAAAGCAACAAGGAAATACAAATTGACAACACAGATTTCATAAAATGGATAATTTATCATTCCAGAGCAATCATCTCTAAAATATCGTGAAAAAATTGTTTGTTATGAGAAGACAAATTCTGTGAAATATACTTAGTTGTAGGCTTTTCAGCAGCGTAGAAAGCGAGAAATTGAAAACAGTCTGAGAATAAACTTTAATTAATAGAGATAGAATTGTATTTTTGCGGACTCTATTTTTTATTATTACAGCTTGAATTCAGAAACAATACATATCGTTCCGCAAATAAAATACATTTCTCAGCAGTTCGATGCCGAGAAAATACACCAGTATCAGCTTTTTGCTGAAATTTCAGATAATTATTTTCATTTTTGGGTGGTTGAACATACATCAAAGTCATTGTTGGCTTTAGAGAGTTTTGTCTTGCCTGTTCAATTATCTTTCTCATCGCCAACGGATAATTTATCTCAGATTTTTTCACAGCATGATTTTTTGAAATCCTTGAAGTGGAAATCGGTAAAAATTACGATAGATAACCATTCTTTTACTTTACTTCCCGTAGCTTTATTCAGAAAAGAATATACCAATAAGTATTTGCAATTGGCAAAGGGGCAATTTATTGGCGATGACGAAGAAGTACGCCAAAGACTTCATCCTTCTTTGGAAATGCTGAATATTTATAGTTGCGAAAGAAAACTCTACAATTGGTTGGCGGAAACCTATCCTTTAGTAGATTTGGAGTATGAACATCTTTCAAGCGAATTGATTGAATTTGCCTTACGTTCGAGTAAGTCGCAGTCTGCTTTTATTTATGTTGGAAGCGGAGCGTTTACTTTGGTAATTACGTTGAACGGAACGCTTAAATTCTGTAATCGTTTTGTATATGCCACGCCCGAAGATTTGGCTTATTATGTACTTTTTGTAATGAGCGAACTGGGGATTGAACCAGACGAAATCTTTTTACGTCTTTATGGAAATATCGAAAAAGATGCAGAAGAGTATAAGGTTTTGACCCAGTATTTGCCAAAAGTAAAAATTGGCGATACTTCAACGGATATGCTTTTTGATAATAAAATAGCCTTGCATCATTATCTTGGGCTTAGTATTTAGGGTTCTAAGCTTTGAGTTGTGAGCCTTGAGCTTTTAGTTGTGAATCATGATTTTTAGTTTTTAGTTATAAAGTATTATGTTTAATTGTTTGAAATTCAATGTTTTATTTGAATTTATTTCAAATTTGCTCATGACCAATTACTAATCACCAAACACTCAAAAAATAAAAGACAGTGCCAAAAAAAATTGCTTTCTTTCCCGGATCATTCGACCCTTTTACGAAAGGGCATGAAGATATTGTCGTTCGTGCATTGTCTTTATTTGATGAAATCATCATAGGAATTGGACACAACTCGAACAAGGCTCGGTATTTCCCGATTGAAAAAATGATTCGTTGGATAGAGGAAACTTTTGAAGGTAAGCCTGTAAAAGTAGTTGCCTACAACGATCTTACGGCGAATGTAGCCGTAGAAATGGGAGCAAACTTCTTACTCAGAGGCTTGAGAAACACCACTGACTTTGAGTATGAAAACTCAATTTCACAAGTGAATCGCTTTTTAGTAGATGGCTTAGAAACCATTTTTCTCATTACTTCGCCAGCACTTGCACCCATTAGCTCAACCATTATCAGGGATTTACATCGCTACGGCACTAATGTAGATGCTTTTTTACCTTATAATATCAATACTTAACAGGAATAGCGTTGGCAAGATTAAGATTTAGCACCGCTTTATCGCTCATACAGGCATTGTTTGTCTCGTAATAACTTGTGATTTTCGATAAAAGGTCAATCAATTGTTCCAGTTTTTCTTGACCGATTACATCAGTGAAAGTCATTTCAATTTTTTGAGTACATTCTTTCCAGTCGAGCATTGTATCGATGCCTTTTTCGCTGAGTTTTACAATCAGCGTTCTGGCATCGTTGGGATGTTTTTCTATGGTTACAAAACCTTCATCTTGTAATTCTTTCACCAATTTACTCATGGCTTGTTTTGTTACGCCTGCCAAATGAGCCAAATTATTAATATTCGAGCCTTGTAAATCAGTATGAATCAAGGCTACCATGTGTCCTACTCTAAAATTAGTATAACCTTTCTCTTGTAAAAAATCACTGGCAATTTCACGGACAAATCGCTGAGTTTTGGAAACCAAACGCCCGATGTGGCGGTCTTTCTCTTGTTTGAACTTATATAGTTCTGTTAATTTATCATTAAGCTCCATTATATTAATTGAGTTTTATGTGGTACTAAGCTCTTAATTTTTAGCTAAAATCTAGGCTGGCATGACTGAATGGTGAACAATTGTTAATTCTTTAAACTGCTAAAATAAAGCCTTTTGACGGAATTTCTACTGACAATGCCCCAAAATCCTTCCTGAAATACTTCTGTTGTTTTCTGAATTGAAATATTTAATGTAAATATTTAACAAAGGTAATACATAAAAAAATAATTGTCAATAAACTTGACTAATTTAGTAAACTTAGTTTACCTTTGTGCTGTCAACCAAGTTTACTATTTATATTTTTATCATAATAGAACCAATCAACGAATTGTTACTCTAAAATTTTTCAATAATGGAAACTCAAGATCCAATCAAAGCGTACTTGCCAAAAATTATATTATTCATTGTAGTAGTAGTAGGTCTTTATTTAGGTTATAATAAATATCAATATGCACAAACGCATGAAGATACTGATAACGCACAAGTAGAAACCTATTTTGTACCAGTATTGCCACGCATGACTGGTTATGTAAAATCAGTTTCGGTAAAAGACTACGACGTAGTGAAAAAAGACCAATTACTGATAGAAATTGATACAGATGAAGCCCAGTTAGCTTTATCTGAAATGGAAGCCGATTTGTTTCAAGCTGAAACAGACGTTGAAAATGCCAAAGCCAATATTTCTAATTTGGCAATGACGGTAAAGTCAACCGAAGCGAATTTGAAATCAACTTATTTACGCAAGGAAAAAGCCAAAAAAGACGCTGACCGTGACGCTAACTTAGTAGCAGAAAATGCTATTACTCGTAAACAAGCAGACGACAGTAAATCGGCTCATGAAGTATTACAAGCACAATACGAGGCAGGTTTGGCGGATATTGCTACGGCAAAATCTCGTTTACCTATCTTACAAGCAGCTTTGCATAAAGCAGAGGCAGTGTTGGCAGTGAAAAAAGTGAAGATTGACCAACAAAAATTAAAGTTGACCTATTCAAAAGTATATGCTCCATCGTCAGGTAGAATTGGAAAGAAAAGCGTAGAAGCAGGGCAATTTATCCAAGCAGGTCAGCCATTGATGACGATTGTACAAGACTCAACTTTCTGGGTTGTAGCTAATTTCAAAGAAACACAAGTAGGTCGTTTGAAAATAGGAGCGGAAGCAGAAATTAAATTAGATGCTTATCCAAACCGTATTTTAAAAGGAAGAATTGCTTCGATTTCTGAATCAACAGGAGCGAAAAGTGCTTTGTTGCCTCCTGATAATGCTTCTGGAAACTTCGTAAAAGTAACACAACGTGTTCCAGTGAAAATTGAAATTCTTGATTTAGCTCAAAACAAGGATATTCTAAGAGCTGGGCTTTCATTAGAAGTAAGTGTGGAGATTAAGTAATTAGGGAATTATTTATTTAGTGATTTGTGATTTAGTGATTGAGTGATTTAATGAATTGTGAATGAGTGAATTGTGATTGAGTGATTGTAATTTATTCAATAAGTCAATTTATTACATTTAGACTTTATCAAAATTCAATCAAAGTCGAAACAATCACTCATTCACTAACTCACTCATTCACAACTAAAAAAAGCGACATGGCTGCTAAAACAGGTTTTGCAAAATATATAATCGTTATCACGACGGTTTCGGCGGCAATCATGGAATTGCTCGATACAACCATTGTGAACGTCGCCCTCAATCAAATGGCTGGTTCTTTAAGTTCAACCATCGAGGACGTAGCTTGGGTGATTACTTCTTATGCGATTGCCAATGTAATCATCATTCCCATGACGGGATTTTTAGGAGAGTATTTCGGTAGAAAAACCTATTACCTTACTTCAATGGTACTTTTTGGAGTAGCTTCTTACTTCTGTGGAGCTTCAGAAGGTTTGTGGGAATTGGTTTTCTGGCGATTTATTCAAGGGATTGGCGGAGGTGCTTTGTTGTCAACTTCGCAAGCCATTTTATTTGATGCTTTTGACCCAAAAGATAGGGGAGTAGCCTCTGGACTTTTTGGGATGGGTATTGTACTTGGCCCAACACTTGGTCCAGCTTTAGGAGGATACATTTTAGAGCATTATACTTGGTCTCAAATTTTTTATGTCAATATTCCTATTTGTGTGATTGCCACCATTCTTACCATCATTTATATTGAAAGAAAAGAAGGCGAAGGCGAACGAAAAAGTGAGATTCAGATAGATTACATCGGTATTGCACTTTTGGTCATTGGTATTGGTGCTTTACAATTTGTATTAGAAAAAGGAGAATCAGAAGACTGGTTTCAGTCGAGAATGATTGTTACACTCAGTATTGTAGCCGCCATCGGGATTTTAGGATTTATTTGGCAAGAAACCCATACCGAGCATCCAGTAGTGAATTTGGGCGTTTTCAAGTATAAAATCTTTGCTTTCTCAACCATTTTTACGCTGATTGCTGGGGTTGGTTTGTTTACTTCATCCTTTGTGTATCCCGTTTTGGTACAAAGAGTAAACGGTTTTACTCCTTACGAAGCTGGTCTTTCATTAGTTGCTCCTACTTTGGCGGCAGTCATTCTTTTCCCAATTATTGGCAAAAGAATGGCGGCAGGTGCTCCACCTATTCCGTTTATGGTGGCAGGGATTTTATTCTTTGTCTTCTTCGGATTTTATAGCGGAACGGCTACGCCCGACATGGGAAGATGGGATTTTTTCCCGATGCAACTTTGTAGAACAGTAGGTATATCATTATTACAATTACCACTCATCAATCAAGCTGTGGCTGGGCTAAAACCGAAAGAATATCCGGCTGGAATCGCTTTATCTAATATGATTCGTCAGTTAGGAGGAGCTTTCGGAATTGCCTTAGCCAACAATTTTGCAACAAACCGTGCTGCTCAACATCGTTCGGATTTGATGGCAAATATGAGTACAGATAATCCGCTTTTCAACGAACGATTGGCTAACATGACCAGAAATATGGCAGGATTGACAGGAGATACTTTCAATGCCGCTACAATGGCTTATAAGCAAATGGAAGCTGGCGTGGTTCGACAAGCCTATTATTTGGCTTATTTGGATACTTTCAGACTCATCGCTGTATTTTTTGTTTGTTTACTTCCCTTTGTGTATTTGTTGAAAACCAAAAAATTAACAGCAGAAGAAGTAGCCGAAATGGCAAAAGCTACGGCAGAAAGCCATTAATTGGAGTGATGAGTATTTTTCCGAATTTTAATGAACTTGATTAATTTTTCAAACAATGAAAATCAATAATAGATATATCGTTTCGCTTGTATTTCTTTCAGGAATATTATCGGGTCAGTCAGTTTTGGCACAAGAAAAGACCGACGAAACTCTTAAAGGTTTGGTGCGTTCGGCGATAGAGTACGCTCCGAAAATTAAGGAACAACAACAAATGGTAACCATTGGTGATTTCCGTACTAAAGTACAGGAATCGGCACTGAAACCACAAGTACAATCTGAAATTGGCGTTACTCGTATCGACCCAGTGGCAAAAGCTACTTTTGGTACTACCAATTTACAGTTTCAGCCCAATATGAATTACAATGCCAACATTGGTGCAAATTACGTTTTGTACGATTGGGGAAAGCAAAATATTAATATTGAAAAATCTAAATTAGAAACTGAGCTTTCTAAAACTGGCGTAGAAAACCTAAAAAATGCTTATGCCTACCAAGTAGCCAATTTGTATTATGGTATTATTTATACACAAAAGGCTATTGAAGTACAAAAAGAGCAATTGAAATTGGTAGAAGATAATGGCAAAGTAATCGGTGACCGCTTGAAACAAGGCGACGCTTTGGATTACGACCAAGTATCCATTCAAGTAAGGTATAAAAATGCAGAAAGTAGATTGACTGACTTACAAAATCAATTAGAACGCCAGTACATTTACTTGTCTTCATTGATTGGTAAAGATGCTCATGGTATGATTGCCAAAGATGCCAATTTCAATTTAGGCATTGCCGATTTGAGCGTTGAAGGAGCATACACACAAGCACAAAGTAGCAACCTTGACTTAAAAACCCTAAAAGACAAAGATTTAATTGCCGAACGTGAGGTGAAAATCGCACAAATGGGTGCAGCCCCATATATTGCTGCCAACGCTTCTTTTGGTTTGAAAAACGGGTATTTACCAAGAATCAATGGAGAAGTACCTGCTATTTCGGATGATTTTAAATTTGGAACAACAGTAGGTGTTAAATTGACAATCCCCGTTTACTCAGGTAACCGAGCGGCACATCAAACCGAAATTGCTAAATTGAATCGTGAAATGTTGAAGTACTCAGTAGATGCCACCAATCAGGCTTTGAAAAGAGATTTAGAAGTTGCCCAAAATGACTATCTTACAGCCAAAAATAAACTGGCTTTATCAGAAAGAAACGTCTATCAAGCACAATATGCACTAAAGTTAGCCAATACTAGATACAAAAATGGTGTAATTACTAATGTAGAGATTGAAGCATCGCAAACCGCTTTGGGCGAGGCTCAACTCACACAATTACAATATCAATATCAAATGGCAATTGCACAATTAGAGCTTAATCGCTTATCGGGCATTCGTTTTTGGTAGAAAATCTATCCCACAGGTTAACCTGTGGGATTCACTCTATGAAAAAAACACTACTTTTTTACCTCTTTCTTTTGCTATGTTTTCAGGGAAAAGCCACTGAAACCGACTCAACTTTACGCTCCAAATTCAAGGTTGTCCAATTCCTTACAGGACACAAATACCTTACTTCTCCTTTTGTTTTTTACATGCCCGAAACCAGTTGGGTATTAGGTATTGGTATCAAACGTTTCTTTAATGCAGGTGGCGAAGGCGACTCGCTTACTCGTGTGTCCAATTCGGCGGTTTTTGTGCAGTATTCGCTCAATAATCAATTGATGATAGAACATAACTATCAGATTTTCACCAATAAAGAAAAGTATTATTTAGTGGGATATTACGGTTACAGCCGTTTTCCAGTACTTTTTTATGGAATAGGGAAAGATGCCAAACTTGAAAACAAAGAAGCCATCACTTACGATTTAATCCGTTTTGATAACCTTACTTACCGGAAAGTCGGTCGGCATTCCTTTGCTGGTTTGGGTTGGCGATACTTCAATATGTACAATGTGAAAGGCGAAGAAAATGGTATTTTTGAAAATGGAGATATTGTTGGTAGAAACGGTTCAGTAGTTTCGGGTTTAAACGTTTCGTATCAGTTTGATACTCGTGACAATGTACTTACACCTTCACAAGGCTCTTTTTTACAAATTGAATACTCCGCTCATGAACGTTGGACAGGGAGTACCAATGCTTTTCATCGCTGGCAAATTGATGCTCGACACTTCTTCAAACCTTTTCCTAATCGCAAGGATGTGTTGGCATTTCAAGGCTTTGGTTTTTTTAATAATGGCAGCAAAATTCCTTTTCACGAATTAGCACTTTTAGGCGGTGATATGATTATGCGAGGTTATTATGTAGGCTCGCTCAGAGATAAAAACCTTATGGCTTTTCAAGGCGAGTACCGTTGGCAAGCCTTGAAACGTTGGGGTTTAGTAGGTTTTGGAGGCTTAGGTTGGGTAAATGAAAAAGTTAGCGATATGGGCATGAAAAACATTTTACCCAGTTACGGAGCAGGCTTACGTTTCAAAATCAACCGAAAAGAAAACGTAAATGTGCGAGTGGACTATGGCTTTGGCAATGGACAGCAAAATTTATACTTTTTTATTGCCGAGGCGTTTTAGGTTTCGAAGAACGTGAACGCTATAAAATTCAAAAGGCTGTCGCAATAAATGTGACAGCCTTTTGAATGATATAAGAATATCTTACTCTATCCGATTGAAACCAATTCAATATCAAAAATCAAATCTTTCCCTGCTAAAGGATGGTTGGCATCTAAAGTGATACTTGTATCAGTTACTTCTGTTACAGTCACTTGCATTACTTGACCAGTACCATCTTGGTGCATATTTAATTGCATACCTACTTCGTAAGGAATATCCGCTGGAATTTCTGATTTTGGAAATTCCGCTAAATAATCAGGATTTACAGGCCCGTAAGCATCTTCTGCTGGAATGTGAACTGTCTTTTTCTCTCCGATAATCATGCCAGTAATGCCGTCATCAAAACCTTTGATAACCATTCCTGAACCTAATTCAAACTCCAAAGTGTCACGTCCTTCTGAACTATCAAAAATAGTTCCGTCTGTTAATCTTCCTGTGTAATGGACGTTTACTTTATCGCCCGACTTTGCTTGTGCCATTGTTTTAATGAAATGTTAAAAATTTCGGTAAAGGTCGTGAATTTTATGGAATTTCAGAGAGCCTTTTAGAAATATTGATAGAGAATTTTTATGTTTACTTGCTTTGGGCTATTTTGTGATAAAACGTATATTTTTCATAAATTTTTATTGAGATTTTTGATGTTTAACGTTGATTATAGATTATATTACTGATAATATCAGAATTTTCTTTTGTCTAACTTATATATTTTATAAATTGACAAATTATTTCGATTAGCCACTTAATGTGATTGATGCCACAAATGAATACTATGAATTACCTACGTGATGAGTTATATGAATTGATGAAAAAGGAAGAATTTATCTTCAGTTTTACTCAAGAGTTTGCTCATGATGGATTATGGTTTTGCGATTTAGAAAATCCTGAAAATGAATGGATGAATCCAAAATTTTGGATTACTCTTGGCTATGACCCCAAAGAAATGCCTCATAAATCATCGGCTTGGAAGGAAATAATTCATCCAGATGATTTAAAGACTGTCAACGAAATTTTCAAAAAGCATCAAGAAAACCCCAAATTCTCTTACGATACAATTG
Source organism: Arcicella rigui (assembly GCF_034929435.1). Lineage (NCBI taxonomy): Bacteria > Pseudomonadati > Bacteroidota > Cytophagia > Cytophagales > Flectobacillaceae > Arcicella > Arcicella rigui. The sequence continues at coordinate 260,638 of NZ_JAYFUM010000008.1, read as the reverse complement.
TGCGTTATACTCACAAAGACGGTTCTACCGTGTGGATGCAACGCAAAGGCTTGGCCCTAAAAGACAAAACCGGCAAAGCAAACAGAATGCTCGGTGCTCATATCCTTGTGCCTAAACAAAAAATTGTGGAAACTCAACTCAGAGAAAGAATACAACGCTACGAATACATCATCAACGGTACTAATATTGCCACTTGGGAATGGAATGTAAAAACTGGCGAAACGATTTATAATGAGCGTTGGGCTGAAATTTTGGGCTATACCCTCAAAGAACTCGAACCTATTAGTATAGAAACTTGGATGAAATTTGTTCATCCAGACGATTTAAAAACATCTATTAAACTTCTTGAAGACCATTTCGATAACAAAACGCCATTTTACGAAAACGAAACTCGCCTAAGACACAAAGACGGACAATGGGTTTGGGTACTTGATAAAGGAAAAGTATTTAGCTGGACAGACAACGGTAAGCCACTTTGGATGATGGGTTCGCATCAGGACATCACTGAGCGTAAAAATAATGAGTTGTTGTTACTCAAGTACAAAGATTTATTAGAGCGTACTAAAGAATCGCCTTCAACAGGTACTTGGGAAATTAATTTGGTGAATAATGTAATTCACTGGAGTAAAAGAACGAAGGAAATCTATGAAGTAGATGATAGTTTTTCTCCTACTTATGAGTCGGTATTTAACTTTTTCCCGCAAGGAGAAAACAGAAATAAAATCATGGAGGCCATTAATAAGGCAACCACTAAAGGCTCAAGCTATGATTTAGAACTCCAAATTGTTACGCATAAAAATAAAACTAAATGGGTGCGTGCAATCGGTATTCCTGAATTTTTAGAGAAAAAATGTGTATTGATTTACGGTCTTTTCCAAGATATAGACGAGAAAAAGAAAGCAAGATTAGAAATAGCATTTAAGGAAGAACAATTCCAAAAAACATTCAAGTACGCCGCCAACGGCATGGCTTTGATGGGCGTAAAAGGAGAGTGGTTGGACGTAAACAACAGCCTTTGCGAAATGCTTGGCTATTCGGAGGAGGAACTACTCAAACTTACTTCTCAGGATATTACTAATCCTGAAGACTTGCATACCGATTTAAGTTTATTGCAAGAATTAGTGGAAGGCAAAAGAGAAAGTTATCAGTTAGAAAAACGATTTACGCATAAAAACGGACAAATTGTGTGGGTGATGGTTTCTACTTCAATGGTAAAAGACGACCAAGGAAACCCCATTCACTTTGTTTCGCAAATCAACGATATTACACAAAAAAAATGGACGGCACTGCAACTGCAAGTAACCATTAATAAACTGCAAGGAATCCAAGATGCCAGTACGCAAGTAGCCATTATTGAAACCGACAAGCGAGGAATTATTAAAACCTTCAATAAAGGAGCAGAAAATCTTTTAGGTTATACAGCAGACGAATTAGTAAGAAAGCAAACACCCGAAATTATTCATGTTCAAGAAGAAGTAGAACAGCGAGCAGCCGAATTATCACAAGAATTTAACGAAGAAATTAGTGGTATTGAAGTATTCGTTACTTATGCCAAAAAAGGACTTTTTGAAACTCGTGAGTGGACTTATATCCGTAAGGATTTATCAAGATTCCCAGTACAATTGACGGTTACTTCTATCAAAAATCATGAGAACGACATCAAAGGATTTTTGTATGTAGCCACCGACATTACTTTATTAAAAGCTTCTGAAAATGAAGTAAAAGCACTTTTGGAAGTAACCCAAGAGCAAAACAAAAGGCTTTTGAACTTCGCACATATTGTTTCTCATAATTTACGTTCACATTCTGGTAATTTCAGTATGTTGATTGATTTGATGAAAGAAGAAGTACCAGAGGCGACGGATAATGAATTCTTCCCATTATTAAGTGTGGCTTCGGATAACTTAAAAGAAACCATTACTCACTTGAACGAAGTGGTATTGATGAATACCAAAACCAACGAAAACCTCATTCCTTTAAACCTCAATGAGTTCGTTGAAAAAGCAATTCTAAATGTGAAAGCTTTAGCGATTGCCTCTAAATTGGTGATTCATAATACCGTAAATCCGAAAATTACGATCAATTATGTGGCTGCCTATTTGGAAAGTATCATTCTGAATTTCTTGACGAATGCCATTAAATACAAATCGCCAGACCGTGACCCTGTGATTAGAATTTCAACCGAAATTTCAAAACCATTTGTGGTATTGAACATTGAAGACAACGGTATCGGTATTGATTTGGAATTGCATGGAAGCAAACTTTTTGGAATGTACAAAACTTTCCACGGCAACAAAGACGCAAGAGGTATCGGTTTGTTCATTACCAAAAACCAAGTAGAAAGTTTGGGTGGAAAAATAGAAGTAGAAAGCGAATTGGACAAAGGCACAACTTTCAAAATCTATTTACCTTATTTAGAAGATTAAGGGAAGACGATAATATAATTGATAGTTTTTGTTCATGTAATTATGTGATAATTAGTGGCTTGAAATACTAATCACCAATCACTATTCTCAAATCACTACTTAAAAAAGAATGAATGTATTTAATATTTGTAGAAATTATCGGTTGGATTGGCTCAGTCTTAATCGTTGGAGCTTTCGCTCTAAATGCTCTAAATAAAATATCGTCAACTTCGGCATTTTACCGATGGGCAAATTTTGTAGGAGGAATCTGTTTTATCATCAATACTTATGAGCATAAAGCCTATCCATCGGTATTCGTGAATGTCGTTTGGGTAATTATTGCGGTCATTGCCATTTCTAAAGCTAAAAAAGAATGAAATTTATAGATTTAAGCCATATCATCGAAGAAGGCGTAGTTACTTATAAAGGACTTCCTGCCCCTGTAATTTGTGATTTTTGGACTCGTGAAGAATCTAAACAATGGTACGAAGAAGGTACTTCGTTTCAGATGGGAAAAATTGAAATGGTATCGAATACAGGTACTTATTTAGATACACCTTTTCATCGCTACGAAGATGGAAAAGATTTGTCTGAAATTCTGATTGAACAAACGGCTCAATTGGATGCAATTTTAGTAAGTATTTCTTACAAAGAACAATTAAGTATCGACAAAAGCTATTTTGAAGGTTTGGATTTAAAAGGAAAAGCACTTTTAGTACATACAAGTTGGGATGAAAATTGGAAAACAGACGCTTATTATTCTGGAAATCCATTTTTAACGGCAGATGCGGCTGAGTACTTAGTCGCCCAAGGTGTAAAATTAGTAGGCATTGATTCCCATAATATTGATGATGTTTCAGGAAAATCTCGACCAGTTCACACCATTTTATTGAAAAATGAAATCCTAATTGTAGAACATTTATGCAATTTAGGAGCAATTCCTGCAAATACTCCTTTCAAATTCTCAGCCACGCCACCCAAAGTAAAAGGGATGGGAACATTCCCCGTTCGAGCTTATGCAGTGATTGAATAGAACTAAACAATAAGTTCTACTTTTGTGTTTATGATGAATAATTTGTCTAAAACTAAAGCTTTCAATTACCATTTACTCATCATTCCCTAATTAAATGAATACTTTACTGACTGCTGATACAATTTCTGTGGCTAAAAATTTACTTGGTTATCGTTTAGTCCACGAAAGCGATGAAGGAATTACAGCAGGTATTATTGTTGAAACAGAAGCCTATTTGCAAGGCGACCCCGCTTGTCATGCTTATAGAAAAAAGAGTGTCAGAAACGCTCCAATGTTTGGCAAAGCAGGAACAATTTATGTGTATCAAATTTATGGAATGCACTTTTGTATCAATATTGCAACCAACCAAGAAGACATTGGCGAAGCCGTGCTAATTCGTGCCTTAGAACCCACCGAAGGAATTGACCTAATGGCACAAAGACGAAAAACGGATTCTATTAAAAATCTTTGTTCTGGCCCGGGAAAGTTGGTACAAGCAATGGGCATTCACAAAGGCATGAATCACTGGCATATTTTAAATTCTGACTTAACAATATATCCACCATTGAGTGATTATCAATATTCCGAAATATTCACCACTACCAGAATCGGTATTACACAAGGCGTAGATTTGCCTTATCGCTTTTATTTAAAGGATAATCCATTTATTAGTCGAAAATAGGAAGTTAGTTTGATGGTAAATTTTATAAAATACACAGAGGAACACAGTGAATAAGTAGAGTTTCACAGAGACACATTGTATTAATATTCTGTGAAACTCAGTAAAACTCCGCTAAACTCTGTGGCTGAAAATTATCTAATAATCAGTTTCAAGATAAATCCCAAATCTGAAATCCGACATCCAAAATCCTATTCTTCTCTTACTTTAAACAATTTTTGTAACCAAGATTTTTGTTCTTTTGCTTCGGCTTCTTTTTCCTGTTTACTGGGTTGATAAAGTAAGTTACCTAAATCTGGCTGTCCGGCATCAATCCAAGCAGTGTACCAAAAATCACCAATCATTTTAATTGACCTTCTCATTTGTCTTTCTACTTGATGATTCAGGGCATCGTGATACTGCTTAGAAAATTCTTGAGAATAGGTTTTAATGGTTACTCCGTTGCGTTCCTCGATACTGTATTTTTTACTTGCTTTGGTTGAAATACTCAGTTTTTGTTCAAAAGTAAAAACCGAATCTAAACAAGTATTGGCATTTCTAACTGCCTCCCAAATTCTTTTGCTGACATACTTTTCATAAGTGGCTGTGCCAACAAAGAAATCGTATTCGTCGGAATAAAGCTCTGGCAAACGGGATTCCCAAAAGCCATGAATCCCTACTTGGTTCGTTTTTTGTCCGTTATAATTAGAAGAAGTATGTAAAGGCACATTGGCATCGGCAATATAATGCCCAATTTCTGCAGAGAGTTTTAAAATTCTGGCGGTATTTTTTTCTTGAAAAGCTTTTGTGAGTTGAAATTTCATCAATTGAATATGCCACGGAACAATGCCGTGTTTCATCAAACTATCTTCTGAAAATTGGGCAACAGCATCATTCCAGAAGTGCGGGAGTTTATAAGTAGCACTGTCGCCATAAGCATCTAAGTCAATATAATGCCGAGGGGCTTCCTCTTTTACGGCATAGCGTCGGCGGTCGGGAGCAACGGAATTTTCTACTAAATAATAAAGGTTAGCTTTGTAGAAAACAATCATTTCGGGCGGTAAAGTAAAAATTGCCAAGCGATTGATGCGTTGATGGGCAAAAAATCCCCATTTGTTTTGCGTTTTGGTAGGAAAAATTGAAATAGGTCTTTTTTCAGCAAAACCTTCTGAAAAAACCATTAAACAAACTAAAATAGGAAAGAAATAGTACTTTTTCATTAGAATAAATTTAAGATAAGGATAGGAATAATATCAAATTTGAAAGAATTTGTAAATATGTACTTGTATTGTCTTAAAAAAAATGTACCTTTGCACCTCAATAATAGAAAATCAGGAAACCAATATTATTCGGGAAATAAACATGGCAAATCACAAATCATCATTAAAGAGAATCAGAGCTAACGAAGCAAAAAGATTACGTAATCGTTATCAGCACAAAACTACCCGTACAATGGTAAAGAAGTTGCGTTTGACACACGATAAGGTAGTTGCTACTGATCTCTATAAAAAAGTTTCTTCTGCTCTTGACAAATTAGCTAAGAAGAACATTATTCACAAAAACAAAGCTTCTAACTTGAAATCAAAGTTAGCGAAGTTAGTGAATAAATTAGCTTAATATAGCTTTGAGATATTCATAAAAAAAGACCTTTCTGAAAAGTTAGGTCTTTTTTTATGCCCAAAATTTTGAGAGAAACAATTTTACACTTAAATTAGACTTAATGAATTGTGATTGAGCAATTTAGTAAACAGTTTAAAACCTTTAAATTTCAATTTTCATAGACTACAAATCCATAACACCTATGAAATCCTACGAAAATACACATCTCAATATCAAATCTTGGGCAGAGGAAGACAGACCTCGTGAAAAACTTTTACTCAAAGGAAAAGCCTCATTATCCGATGCGGAATTATTAGGAATTCTGATTGCTACGGGCATTCAGAATATGACTGCCGTGGACATCGCCAAAGTAATTCTTCAAAGTGTTCAGAATGATTTGAATCAATTGGCACGTTTGTCGGTAAAAGATTTGGCGAAATTTAAAGGCATTGGCGAAGCAAAAGCCATTACGATTGTAAGTGCCTTAGAATTGGGACGAAGAAAGAAAGCAACAGAATCTGCCGAGAAGCCCAGAATAAAGTCGTCAAGCGACGCTTATGAAGTTTTAAGACCTTATCTATCTGATTTATCCCATGAAGAATTCTGGATAATTTTATTAAATCGAGCCAACGAAGTAATTAAATGCGAGAAAATTAGTAGCGGAGGTGTTTCGGGAACAGTAGCCGACCCTAAAATTATTTTCAAATATGCTTTAGAAAATTTAGCAAGTGCTATAATTCTTTCGCATAATCATCCTTCTGGAAATCTCAGTCCAAGCCAAGCCGATAGAGATTTAACGAAAAAATTAAAAGCCGCAGGGAATAACTTAGATATTCCTGTACTCGACCATTTAATTTTTACAGATAAAACATACTTTAGCTTCGTAGACGAAGGAATCCTTTAAAAATCAATTATTTCCAAAACATCAATCTTTCCTTTAAGCTTTTACGTTCTCCTTTTTCATAAAAACAAGCGTTCAAAGAGTAAGGAGGTTTTTGGAAAATAGGAATTGTAGCTCCAAAATATAAATCTAAACCTCGACTTTTACCGATATTTAATAAACCAGCGAGGTTATCAGAACCAATAAAAACAGGGCCAACTCTTCCAGATAAACCAAAAGTAAACACGCTATAATTTCTTACCAAAGCCAAAGGAAGGGCTACTTCAAACCACTTTGTCTCCCACCGTGGCGTTACAGCTATCAATGAAGGCATTTTCATTCCAATTGAATATTCTGAAGTAAGCGATTGAGTCCAAGTAGCGTTGATGTAAATATTTTTTTTGTAGAGATAGTCCAGATTTACATTTAATGAGCTTGGTAAACTTGACCTAAATGAGTTCAAAGCCTGAGCATCTCTGATGGTCAAAGTATTATTAATTCTTCTAAATGAATCATCAATATTCTCAGTATCTCTAAAATCAGCAGAGCCAATAAGTTTGTTATTAGTTCTACTAATCCAGCTTTTTACGAAATCTGGGTTGGCATATTTCAAACTTCCGATGTCTAACAAAGCTATACTTAAACGATATTGATACTTGTTTTTAGTTGGGTCGAGTTTCACAACACCTTCGTCACGATAGCTAATTCTCCGAGTATCAGGTCTAAATTCATACACAAAGCCAATATCGAAGCCCCAACCATTTCCAGCCGCTAAATCACCTAAAACCCATCCCGGTGAGGGAGCAATATTTTTAAATGAAGCATCTTTAGTATAGCCTATGTCGGCAGTAAGATTATCTATTCTCAATATTTTTTCGTTGACAAGGGTAGGAGTAGGGTCATCTACGATTTCGTACTTCATTTCATCAATTAAAGCATGAGCTGAGTACAAGCCAATCAATCTTTTGGCAGTAATCCCCATTTTGATAAAATCTTCATCACCATCAAGCAATACTTGCCCAAAAGTGAAGCCAAACTCAGCATAACTATTGATATTGAAGGCTGCATTGTTTACAGTTTCTACTTTATTCAATACTTCGTCGTTTTTGATACCTAATCTGATAAAATTAGCAAAGCCCGCATCAATATTGGTGAGGTTAATACCCGTCCTCATTCTGGTCAATAAAGCAATGGATTGTTTGTCGTTCAAATCAAACTGAATAGAAGGACCTCTGAAATCATCAATGGCATGGAGTTTTTTAACAGTATTGTCTGTATCAGCAATTAAGTATTCATCTTTGAAAAGGATTTTGTTGTCGGCAGAACGGTACTGTCTTCCAACAGAATTGGTTAAATATCCCAACATCGAGAACGGAGCATTCCATTGCACATAGTTATTATGTACAAAGATGTCGTTACTCCCTAAATTAATAAAGATGCGATAGCGAGAATCGGCTACATTGGCAGGGTTGAGATAAACAGCATTTGTACCCGCATAATTACTACTTGAAATGCCTAACCATTGTTGAGCAACTCCATGAAAAGGGATAAAAAAGTATAAAAGCAGCACAAACAATAAACGCAGCATAAATAAAAATTGATAACTTTGCCTTGTCGGAAAAGTATAAAATGGAAATAAAATAATTTTGCAAATATACTTCAATTACAAATTAGTTATAGATGATATGACTTTTTGCATTCAAAATATTTTAAAACGCACAAAAATACCAAACAATTCAATTTAATATTGAAATGTTTATATAATATAGGTGTTTTAGTTTATTAAAATGTAATTTTTTCAAAAAATATTAGAAACATCACTTATAAACGATAAATTTGTGTTGTTGTGAGTATAGAAAGAATACAATTTCTTTTAAGCACAAATAGAAAAACTACTATTAACCAAGTTACTAAAATACAATCTTTACCATCATGAAAAGAATTGCGGTATTTACTTCAGGAGGAGATGCACCAGGTATGAACGCTTCAATTAGAGCGGTTGTTAGAGGAGGGCTACATCATGGAGTCGAAATTTTTGGAATAATTCGGGGATACAACGGTATGATTAAGGGCGATATTATCCCGCTTAATTCACAATCTGTAAGTAATATTATTCAACGTGGTGGTACTATTTTGAAATCTGCGAGAAGTAAAGAATTTATGACTCCAGAAGGAAGAAAAAAGGCTTATGAACAGTTGAAATCGCACGGAATAGAAGGTTTGGTAGCCATCGGAGGAAACGGAACTTTTACAGGTGCTGAGATTTTTTATAATGAATTTCAGATTCCAACCGTTGGTGTTCCGGGTACAATTGATAACGACCTTTATGGCACTGACTTCACAGTTGGATACGATACAGCCGTTAACACAGCTTTGGATGCAATTGATAAAATTAGAGATACAGCGGATTCACACGATAGAGTATTTTTTATTGAAGTGATGGGTCGTGACTCAGGCTATATTGCTATTCAATCAGGTATTTCAGGTGGAGCAGAATCAATTTTGATTCCAGAAGAAAGACAAACCGTAGATGATGTAGTAGGTACATTGAAAGCAGGTTTCAATAAGAAAAAGACTTCATCAATTGTTATTGTAGCTGAAGGAGACGAAGAAGGAAACGCAGCCGTAATAGCTGACCAAATTAAAAAGACAATAGATGTTCCTGTTGACATTCGAGTAACAAACCTTGGTCATATTCAAAGAGGAGGTAGCCCAAGTGCAGCGGATAGAATTTTAGCAAGTCGTTTAGGTTTAGGAGCATTAGAAGGTTTATTAGCAGGACATAAAAATGAAATGGCAGGTATTGTAAACGATCAATTACTTTACACACCATTCCATGATACAATTACTAAAAAGAAATTAATCAATTCTGATTTGATTAGACTTGCTGGGATTTTGAGTAAGTAAGATTTACGTTCTTTTATAAAAAAGGCTGGAAATTTTTCCAGCCTTTTTTATGTTTTATTGAATTAAGTTTAAGAGATTCACAATTAAATAAATTACAAAAAAACATTTAACTATAAGAACTATGCTAACGGCTATTAATCCTAAATTACCCATGCGAAACAAAGCTATCACAAAGGATTTTTATGTAAATCAATTGGGTTTTCAGCTTTTCGGTTCGGCTGATTTTGATGCTTATCTGATGCTTCAAAAAGACGGTATTCAACTCCATTTTTTTGAATTTAAAAACCTTGAGCCAACTGAAAATTATGGGCAAGTATATATCAGAACGGATAATATTGAAGAACTGTACCAATCAATGATTGATAATCAGGTTGTTATTCACCCAGCGGGGTCACTTCAAACTAAACCTTGGGGGCAAAAAGAGTTTTCTATTCTGGACCCTGACTATAATTTATTGACTTTCGGTCAAAGTATTTAATTGAAATTTTGTCTTAGCTATTAAATATAATTCTTACTCTCCAATAAAATTAACAATACATTCCACTAATGCCCATTCACGATATTACGCTTCAAACCCTTTTGATTCTTTCTTGTTTTGCTTTTTTTGCGGGCTTTATTGATGCGATTGTGGGTGGCGGTGGCTTGATTCAGCTACCTGCTTTGTTGATTTTTCTTCCTCAGTATGCCATTCCTACCATTATTGGTACGCATAAATTAGCGTCGGTTTCGGGTACTTTGGTGGCGGCTTCGCAGTATATGCGGAAAGTGAAAATTGATTGGAAATTTATCGTGCCTGCTATACTTGCCACGGGTTTGTTTGCTTTGATGGGAGCAAGATTGGTAACGTCTTTGGATAAAAATATCCTAAAACCTATCATTTTACTTTTACTTGTGTTGGTACTCATTTATACTTTTCTGAAAAAAGATTTAGGCACAGACCATACGCCTAAGTATTTCGGGAAACAGTTCTTGATTGGGGGCTTACTGACAGGGGCTATTTTAGGTTTTTATGATGGCTTTTTTGGCCCTGGAATGGGTAGTTTTTTGATTTTTACCTTTGTTTCTATTTTTGGTTTAGACTTCCTGCACGCTTCGGCTTATGCCAAAATCTTGAATTGTGCTTCTAATATTCCTGCCATCATCTTTTTTATGTCTTCGGGTGATGTCCTTTTTGAAGTAGCCATTCCTTTAGGGATTGCCAATATTATTGGTTCTGTTGTAGGTACACGACTGGCATTGTTCAAAGGAAGTGCTTTTGTAAGAGTATTTTTTCTGTTAGTAGTTTCTGCCATTATCATTCGCTTTGCTTATGATATTTGGCGGTAAGACTATACAGATAAGTGGATAGTATGGAAGCTCAAACCTTTAGTTTAGATACTCATGATACAATTGATTGCATATTTTTAGAATTTGTTTAAGGAAACACCATGTTTTTACCAAATACTTTGCCGTTGTCAGTGTCTTCACTGACAACATCTTTTGCTCGCATGTCTTGTTGGTGAAAAACACCAACAAAGGCGAAAAATACTTAAATGAAAACTAACATCATCATATTTTTACTGGTATCTATAAATTCAATTACTTTATTCTCACAAGCAATTGAAATGAATAATCCATTTAGTTTTTCGATAAAAAACAGTTCTATCGTAATTCCTGATTCTGTTTGTAAAGAAATTAAATATGGTAAAATCTATGTCCATTTAATAATAAATAAGGAAGGAAAATTGATTGAATCTACTATTTTAAGACTTGATTTGAAGTCCTTGACTGAAAATATTCAATTCTTTAATGAAAGTATTTTGACCGATAGTTCTAAAAATATTCCCTTAAAAATTGCCAAATACTTACCTTTTGTTAGAAATAAAATTAAATACATTCGAATACACAAAAATAAGTATTCTCAAATCCATGAAAAGAATTATGCCGTAATCCCTTTTTCTTTAGTGAACAAATGAGCTATTTGTATTTTGTTAGCATAGCCAACTACATACCTAAATAATTGCAATTAGAATACTAACATTAGCAATACTTTGATGAAGCAGACAACAAAAAGCAAGCTGTACATTACCCCTTGGATTTTATCGTTAGGATTCAACTTTTTATCGGTAGAAAATCAATCCATTGGAGTCTGGGAAAAATGGATTATAATGATTTGCTGGTTAGTAATTATATCACTAAATATAAAGCGGATCAATGAACATTATAAAGGCTTAACATTAATTGATGATGTTCTAATTGTTCGTGATACTTTTACCAAAGAAAAGCAATACAATTTAAAAACTGTTTTGAGTTGGACTGAAAATCACTATCAATGTATGGGCTTCAACACTGGGAGTGAAATAATCTTAAGAACAAGTAGTGGAATAAAAATTAACCTTTGGGTTAAAAAATCAGAAGGTTTCGAGAAACTTTCTGACTATTTGAATGAAAATTTATCGGATAAATATGAAAACTAAGCCTTGTTTGCATAAGGTATTTATAACTTTTTGCCGTTGTCAGTGTCTTCACTGACAACCTCCTTTGCTGTCGCACGTTTTGTTGGTGAAAAACACCAACAAAGGCGAAGTTTTGCTTATAATAGTTGGAGAAGTTTAAAGGTATTGATAAAAAAAGTGCTATTTCTTTTAATTTCTTATAAATCTTTATCATATTGTATTCCAACACATTTTAAACATACAGCAACATGAAAGCAATCACCTTTATTATTTTATTACTTATTTCCTCCACAAGTTTTGCACAAACAGATAGTGCAAAAGTAAAAGATATTAAAAAACTTCTTGAGGTAAGTGGAACGGTTAAGATGGTCAAAACAATGATGACACAGTACATTGGTATGATGAAAACCAACCCAGCTTATAAAGATGTACCAGATAGCTATTTTGATAAAGTACTTGCCATTATTGATTATGACGAGTTTGTGGCATTGTATGTACCTGTTTATGATAAACATTTTACCCACAGTGAGATAAAAGAAATCATAGCTTATCAACAAAGTCCAGTAGGAAAAAAAGTAGTTGAAAAACAGCCACTGATTATGACTGAATCAATGCAGATAGGGCAAGCATTTGGCGAAAAATTAGGCATGAAAGTATATCAAATATTGCAAGACGAAAAAGCAAAAGAAAAAAATAAGTAAGATATAGTTTATCAATTCTCTTTTATTGCCGTTGCCAGTGTCTCCACTGGCAATTTCTTTATCTTCATTGTAGAAATAACACTTTGCCGCTGTCAGTACCTCCACTGCTAATTTCTATTTTCGAGGCTAATCTCCCGACCAGCCTCGGATTCGATAACCTACCTCAACTGATTCAAAGTATAGCAAATCAAATTATTGAAAAGGTATTTGCCATCTGCACTTTCTATATCGCCTGTTTTTAGTTCATACACATAACCTGCTTTTAATTCTGCTAAGGTCAATGAAACGGTTTTGCCATCGGCTGAAAGTTTGATGGATTCTACTGGAACGTCTTTTACATCAAATTGCTTTGAACCATAAGCTTGATGATACTCATAATAAAAACGACGGAATTTATAATTGAGTAAATCTTGTGCTTTGGCTGGGTCGAGTGGCAAAGAGAAGGTTAAATCAAAACCTGTTTTGGTAAGTTTCATCGCCATAATATCCAAATGCTTTTTGCCTTTCCAAGTAATGCGTTGAATACCTCTTGCTCCAACCCAACCGTGGTCGTTTTGTCCAACCCACAAACTTCCGTCTGGAGCAAAAGCCAAGCGATTATTCCCAATTCGCATTTTTGAACCAAAATTCAAAGGAATACAAGCTCCTTGCATTGCTCCGCCTACTTCTTCCATCAATAGGCGAATAACGTATTTATGATCCATGTCGCCAATCAACATTTGTCCGCCAAACATTCCAAATTTTCCTCCTGTATTTTCTAAAACAGGTTGTGTGGGCGAATTAGCAAAATATCCATGCGGAAACTGAATGGATTCTTTGGTTCGCATACTGTCTAAGTGGGCAACAGGTAATTTAATCGGAACTACTCTTGGAAAATCTTCTTTCCAAATCAAACCAGCAGGATGTCCGTAAAATTTCCCTTCTTCTACATGATACAATTTACTTGTGCCTAACCAATCGCCCTGATTATCGGAAACGAATAATCGTCCTTGTGCATCAAAGCCCAAACCATTTGGCGAGCGAAAACCTACGGCAAAAGGTTTTAAAATACCATCTTTGCCTAATTTCATAATCCAACCACGATAAGGCACGCAAGAGTACATTCGTCCCGGACGAGAAAGTGAATCATATTTTCCCCGAATTTCATTTCTGATTCCTGCACCGTTCGAGGCTAAATTCAAAGCAATAAAAAGGTTTCCTTGTTTATCGGCAATTGGCCCAAAAGCAAATTCATGGTAATTGCCCGACATTCCGAAATCGTCTGTTACGGTTTGGTAAACATCGGCTACGCCATCGCCATCGGTATCTTTTACACGAGTAAGTTCTGGGCGTTGCATAATTAAAATTTCATGATTGTTAATCACCATCATGCCCAAAGGTTCGTGCAAACCTTCGGCAAACATTTTCCATTGTTTGGTTTTCTGGTTATACATCATTACTTCTCCACGGTGAAAACAGGCTACAAAACGCCCGTCTGGCATAAAGCCAATTGCACCTGTTTCGGCAACTAAACCGTCGGATAAAGTAATGTTTTCTACTTCATAATAATTTGCCGCAGAATCTTTTGGCGTAATGGTTTGTGCTTTTAGGCTTGCATTAAATAACAACAAAGCCAACAAACAGCCTAAGAGTATTTTAAAAGTTCTTTTGTTGTGAAGCATATTGTGATTTTTCATCTTTTCATGGAAATACTAAGACGTTGAACATTGGCAGGAATACTGAGTACGCCATTGTTGAATTTGCTTAATTTGCTTTGATACACAATACCATCGTCGGTATTGACTAAAAAGTAAAGCTTTTGCTTATTGTTCTTAAAGGTAAAATCTCTAATTAATGTCGTTCCGTTGGCACTTAAACGAATCGTTTCGGTCACTTCTACTTTATCTAATAAGTACTTGAAAGTGGGTAATCTTTTTTTGAGTTGATAACCTTTAAAATCAACGGTTGGAATGTTTTTTACATTCGCAATTCTGAAAGGAAAACCAGTTTTATCTCGCCAATATACTTCACCAATTACTTTCGTTAATTTACTTCCGTTGCCTTTCCATTGTTCTGAATTATCGACAAATCCACCCGACCAAGCGTATCTTAAATAACATTTGCCTGCATCAAAACAGTATGCTTCGGTTTCTGTTAAGCCAACAGCAATGGCAGCAGGGCCACAGTCTGGCATAAATGTACGATAGAGTAGGGGGTATTTTACAGGAAAAGGATGCGGCGAAGGTGGCGTTTCCACAGCATGATGCCCTGCATGATTCATGACCACTGCGGCGGTTTTTTGTCGCTGTGCTTCGGGTACGTTGATGTCTTTTTCTAAAGGCGGCAAAGCTTTGTTGGTGGCATAAATTGCTCCATACATCACAAAACCATGTCCAGGATAAGTACAGACATAAGGATAAATGCCTTCTTTTTCTAAAGTGAACGTAATGGTATCTATTCTTCCCGGTTCAAGGATTTTGGTATTGGCAATAATCAATGGAGAGTTGGGTACATAATCCATCGTTGCCCCTTTGTCGCCCAATTTCATGGCTTCTTCTACTACTTTTAGTCGGGCATTGGGTTTGGTGACAACCATATTATGAGCCATATCGTCGTGATTATCCAAAATAATCGTCAGACGAGTATTGGGTTGAACCGCGAAACGAGGCAAATCAAATTGTAATCCACCTAAAATTTTAACAGTAATGGTTGTATCTTTTTGTGAAAAGCTTTTCAGGCTCATCAACAAAAGGGTACATATCACACTTAAACGTATCATTTTTATCTCTTTTAGCATTGCTGAAGCAAGGGAAATTATAAATTTTGGTTTGTAAATTAAGCATGATAGCTGAATTTATACTTATGTATTATAGGTTTTCAGCTTTTTCGGTAACGTTTTACTACTTATAAAGAGTACTCTTTGTAAAATCTAATGGTTTAAACGATTTTAAATCGTCTGTGTTTTCGTAAATCTGTGGGTAGCTGTCCTTATCTTAGTCAAAAACAACTATCATTAGGGGAAATTGCTAACTCAAATTGTTACAAATTTGTGACTCGTTAGGCTTTAGGAATTAATTATCCAAAGCCTAACATGAATCGCCAAATTTTAAAACAATTAAACATGAAAAAATCACTACTCTTTTTTGCTTTTATTTGCTGTATATTTCATTCCGCTTTTTCGCAAAAGAACTCTTCACAATCTTCTTTAGATGCTACAAAAGCATTTTTAGCCACTTTAAATCCCGAACAATTAGCCACAGTTTCATATCCTTATGATTCGGAAGAACGAAGCAATTGGTATTACATTCCTAAAGAACGAAATGGTTTGTGGCTCAAGTCTATGAACGAAATACAAAGAAAAGCAGCTATTGAAATCTTGAAGAGTACTTTGAGCGAACAAGGAAAAGACAAAGCAATAGCCATTATGCAATTAGAAATTATCTTGAAAGAAATAGAAAACGTAATTCCTGAAAGCGATAGAAGAAATCCTTTAAAATATTACTTTACAGTTTTCGGCACGCCAAGTGCAACAAGTACTTGGGGCTGGCGAATTGAAGGACATCATTTATCGCTCAATTTTACTTCACAAAACAATAAAGTGATTTCTGGAACGCCCCTTTTTATGGGAACAAATCCTGCGATTGTACCAAGTGGGAATCAAAAAGGCTATCAGATTTTAAAAGATGAAACTAACTTGGGCTTTGAGCTTTTAGCTTCTCTTTCAGAAGGACAAAAGAAAAAAGCTATTTTCTCGGAAGACCCATTTTTTGATATACTTTCCGCTAATTGTCCCAAACCTCAACCTGTGGTGTATAAAGGAATTGGCTTTGACGAGCTAAATGATGATCAACAAAAGAAGTTGATGAAAATTGTGGCTTTGTATGTAAAGAATTATCCTTTGGGTTTTGCAGATGAATTTATGCGGAAAATTGAAAAAGCAGGCTTGAATAAATTACGTTTTGCGTGGTCTGGCGAACAGAAAAATACTGGAAAAGGTAACTATTATTGTATTCAAAATGATGTACTTTTAATTGAATACGACAATACACAGAACAACGCCAACCATGTACATTCGGTAGTGAGAGATTTAACAAATGATTTTGGAGAAGATTTTCTTAGAAAGCATTATCAAAAAGAACATTCCAAAAATTGAAATAATAAAATTCTTAGTATTGAAAAGGGTAGTCTTGAACAGATTACCTTTTTTTGTGTTTGAATTGTAGTTCAAGCATAGTGCCAAGACCAGAATATCATCAAAATATTCCTACCTTTGGCATGAAATGAATTGAATTATCCGAAAAACATAGCCAAAAGCTGTAAATACAATTTTTATGTGGATAGAAGAAGACAATAAACTAAAAAGAAGCTTCACTTTTAAGGATTTTTCAGAAGCCTTTGCTTTTATGACTCGTGTGGCAATTTTGGCAGAAAAGCACAATCATCATCCGTATTGGTCGAACGTTTACAACAAAGTAAGTATTGAACTCAATACGCACGATGCAGGAAATATCGTAACCGAAAAGGATTTTTCATTAGCAAAAGACATAGATTTATTATTAGACTAAGCCCAAATGTTACCAGAAAATTATTGACGAATATAATTTAATCAACGGTTTTGTTTGTCTTAAATAGTTGATAATAAAAAAGTTAAAAATACTAATCACCAATTACTATTTACAATCATTACTTATTATGAAATTGTACCTTGTTCCCACGCCCATCGGCAATCTGGACGATATTACTTACAGAGCCGTAAAAGTGTTACAATCTGTTGATGCAGTATTGGCGGAGGATACTCGTAATTCGGGCGTTTTGCTCAAACATTTGAATATTTCTAAGCCACTGTACGCTCATCACGCCCACAACGAGCATCATGGTACAAACGGAATCATTAAATTATTGAAAGAAGGCAAAACCTTGGCTTTGGTTTCAGACGCTGGTACTCCTGCTATTTCAGATCCCGGTTTTTTATTGGTTCGTGAATGTTTAAAACAAGGTATAGAGGTTGAGTGTTTACCTGGTGCAACGGCTTTTGTACCTGCCTTGGTGAATTCGGGTTTACCCGCAGACCGTTTTACTTTCGAGGGTTTTTTACCACATAAAAAAGGAAGACAAACACGTCTGAAAAATTTGGTAGAAGAAGAAAGAACCATGATTTTTTATGAATCACCACATCGTTTATTAAAAACCTTAGAACAGTTAGCAGAATACTTGGGCGGCGAACGACAAGGCTGTGTTTCCAGAGAACTGACGAAGGTTTTTGAAGAAAATATTCGAGGTACTCTCACTGAAATCCTAACACATTATCAAGCTAATCCAACAACAATTAAAGGTGAAATTGTTATCGTTGTTGCAGGAAAAGCATAAAATTTATTATTTTAGGATGTTAATTCCAAACCAAACTAAATGATGAAAAACCTCTCTCTTTGTAAAACTTTCTTTGTCACCCTCCTTATGTGCTGTTTTTTACAGAAGTCGCTACTGGCACAGCAACTTTCAGCGGGCTGTAAAGTAAGTTTGATTACTGTTGAACCTGGCAATGAACTAAATGATGCTTTTGGGCATACGCTATTGTGGATTTACGACCCAATGACTCAAGTGGATAAAGCATATAACTTTGGCGTATATGATTTTGAGACAGAGAACTTTTATTGGAAATTCGTCAGAGGACAATTGCCTTATAAAATGTCTTATGCTCCGATTCAGCTCTATCAGCAGTATTATCGAGAGAATCATCGGAAAATGACCGAGCAAGTACTGGATTTATCAATAGCCCAAAAACAGAAGGTTTATGATGAATTAGAAAGAACCTATAACGACCCTTCAAAAAGAGTTTATATGTATAAATTCTTTTACGATAACTGTGCTACTCGAATTCGTGATGCAATCATGGTAGCTTGTACTGATAGCCTTCATCTTCAGAATATCGTTGAAATGAATGACAGTACTTATCGCCAATGGATGAATAAATGTTTAATTCGCAAGCATCATTATTGGTCGGCATTAGGAATGAATATCGCTTTAGGTGCTCCGGCAGACGAAAGAATTTTGCAACTTAAATCATGCTATTTGCCCGAAAACTTACAAAGAAGTATGCGTTCGGCAAAAAGAATGACCCGTCACGTTTTACGTTTCTTGGTTCGTTCAGAAAGTACAATGTATGAAACTACTTCAATTGACGACGAACCACTTTTTGTCTTTACGCCACGATTTTGGCTCTTGTTAGCTTTCTTTTATACCATTTATGTTACTTATAATCACTGGAAAAAGCGACAAAAAGGTTACTCTTACGACCGAATACTTTTTGCCATTGTTGGTGTAGTAGGTTGGGTATTATTGTTTTTATGGTTCGGAACAGACCACGGAGTAACCAACAATAACAGAAATTTACTTTGGGCTATGCCTTTGCATCTACCTTTGATATTGATGATGAAAGAGAAAAACGGTAGTTATTGGTATGGATATTACTTTATTTTTGTAGGTTTATTACTGGCTATGGGCTTGTTTTATGCAGTACAGTATTCAGTAGATATTACCATTATCGTGTTAATGCTTATCACAAGAGCATTTTATCATGCAGGATTTGAAAGAGAACATAGAATGACACAAACTAAATTCCGTAAAATCATTAAAGGAAGACGTTTGGAAGTGATTCATAAAGAACACGTTGATTTTGAATAAGTCAACAAATCATCGAAAATACAGATTACCTCGATTGATTTAATTTGTATTAAACTTAAAGTACTTCTTCAATAAAACGGCTGTTCACCAGAAGTGAACAGCCGTTTTATTTTCTTACAATTATCTTTCAAATAAAAAAGCAGTAATAACATTCGTTACTACTGCTTTTGCTTATGATATTGAAAATGCTTAGTTGCTTGGTTTAGCGATTTCAACATTTACTCTTTTTCCTTTGATAGAAGCACCTTCCATACGGTTTAACACTGTACTTGCATACTCTTTCGGCACATCAACAAATGAATATTTATCAAAAATGTTGATTTGTCCTAAAGTATTACCCGGAATACCCGACTCACCAGCGAAAGCACCAACGATATTAGCAGGAGAGATTTTCTCATCGAAACCGATGTTTACGAACATTCTCACCATGTTAGCATCCTGACGGTATGGTTTACCGGCTTTGTCTGTACGTGGGCCACGGTCTTCATAAGAACGTTGACGGTCATTTGAGCGACCACCCGAACGGTCATCACGTGAATTACCACGGTCAAAACGTCCACCTTCTCTGTTTCCAAAACGATTTCCAGCTTCACGACCTCCGTCACGTCCGCCACGACCACCATCTCTTCCGAAACGGTCGCTACCACGTTCGTTTCTACGTTGGTTACGTTCAGCTTCTCCGTCTAAGTTTTCGTCAGCGAATTCGTTTTTCGCAACACCCATATTCATTTTTACTAAAGCGGCAACGATTTGCTCAGTAGTAAAACCTGAATGTTGTAAAGAACCGAATACATCACCGAACAATTCTAAATCTCCTTCTTGGATAGTGTTTTGAAGACGTTCGATAAACATTCCTTTTTTCACACCCACTACATCAGAGAATGTAGGAATTACACCTTTGTCAATTTTCACTTTGGTATAATTCATAATATCACGCAAACGGTTACGTTCAGCACCTACTACTAAAGTAAAGGCTTTACCTGATTTACCTGCACGACCAGTACGACCGATACGGTGTACATAATATTCTTCGTCTAATGGAATATCGTAGTTAAATACTGCATCTACATCGCTAACGTCGATACCACGAGCGGCAACGTCAGTAGCCACTAAGATAGTTACCAAACCAGAACGGAATTTAGCCATTACGTTTGTACGTTGAGCTTGGCGTAAATCACCGTGTAAACCTTCAGCAGCATAACCACGCAATACTAATTCTTCTACTACTTCGTCAACTTTTTTCTTCTGATTACAGAATACCAAAGCCAATTTCACAGCGTGTAAATCCATCAAACGAGTCATTACTTCTAATTTCGCTTTTCCTTTTACATCGAAGTATAATTGTTCGATGTTAGCATTAGTAATTTCGTTTTTCACTACTTTCACTAATTTAGGATTATTCTGATAACGAGTTGTCAAGGCCATAATAGGCTTAGACATGGTAGCAGAGAAGAAAACTGTTTGACGGTCTTCGTTAGTTTCTTGTAAAATACTTTCAATGTCTTCACGGAATCCCATGTCAAGCATTTCATCTGCTTCGTCAAGGACAGCCATTTTCACATTTTCAAGTTTCAATGCACGTCTTTCAATAAGGTCAATAATACGTCCAGGAGTACCTACAACGATATTTGCACCAGCTTTTAAAGACTTAATCTGACGTTCGATAGAATCACCACCGAATACCGTAGTTACCCAAACGCCTTTTTTGTATTTTGATAATTTTTTGATTTCTTCTGTTACTTGTACTGCCAATTCACGAGTTGGGCAAAGTACCAAACCTTGTACGTATTTCTCAAACGCCACCACTTTGTCAATCATCGGAATACCAAACGCTGCAGTTTTACCTGTACCAGTTTGTGCTTGTCCGATTACGTCACGTCCTTCTAATAAATAAGGAATTGCTTCTGATTGGATTGGTGAAGCAGTTTCGAACCCCATGTCCTTTACTGCATTTTTGATGTCTTCCGACACGGAAAGCTCATCGAATCTTAATCTTGTGATTTCACTCATGATTTTTCTAAAACGATTTCAAAGACGCAAACAAAGCAAGAGAAACTGTTTGAAGTGTACAATTTCTGCGGATGTTTTTTCAATGATTTCGTTGCCTTTTTTTTGTATAACCTGCCAAACGACATGAAGATATTATGAGGGCATCGACCTGATGCTCCACTCGTTTCTGAGGCTAATTTGTAATTGATTTGATAATTTGCTTTAATGATGCCCTAACATCCGTTAAAGCTCTGGGAGACCGACTTAAAGCTGTAAAAAGCTTCTGAGAAGAATTGCTTCGTATCCAACGAAGCTACACAGAGACGTGCGGATGTTTTTGTATTAATTTTTCACAAAGGTACGTCAATCTTTTTTAAACGCAAGTGTTTTTTGCATTTTTTTTAGAAATCTTCTAAAATACTTTTGATGATATTTTTTCATTTTTATTACAATCTATATTTTCTCTCTATTTAAAGCTACAATTTACTTGTTTTCAAACCTCAAGCTGAATACCCAAAAATTATCCAAAATGAATTATTATTCTGGATTTTTAACTTCTATTACTATTGTATAAGTGACTAAAATCGTAGATTGCGAAAATACTCAGACAATAGATGTTAGTAAAAAACATAAAACCCAATAGATTTGTGGAAATTTTGTAGAAACTTTAACCAATAAAATTTTCTTTGCTACGTTAAGCTTGTAAATAAATTTGTATTATTCCATGAAAAAATCAATCTTGTTAATTTGTATTTTTTGTATAAGTGCTACAACTCAGGCATTTAGCCAAGTTTTTTCTGACTCGCTGATATTCAATATTCAAGGTTCGTTGGGAAAACTGCAGAATGAAAACGAAAACCTAAAGAGTAGAGTAGAAATGCAGAGTCGTTCTTTGATGGATATATCTAAAAATCAATCACTTACTGATAGAACTAAATGGGATAAAATCAAAGTGAATTTGATAAGAAGTACTGAAGTATATAAAATTTTAAGTGATGATATTATCGATTTAAAGTCGCAAGTAATCAATCAAGACTATCAAGGATATATTAAAAAACTAAGTTCTGTTGAAAAAGGTCCTTTAGGATTTTCTTTTGAAGAAGTAATTTTAAAAACGGCAGAAAACAAGGCTATTTTTAACAAAAAACAAAAAAATGAACGCTTTGTAAGTGTACTGAAAAGCTTGAAGGATAGTCCAATTGTAGGTTTAATTCCTTATGCTTCGCAGGCGGTAAATCTTTCTACGGCTGCAGTAAATGTGGCTTATGCTGCGGGTGTGCAAGATAAAAAAGTAAATTTTGAAAAAATTAAGGAGTTTGAAAAAGAACTCCAACGTTATACGGGTTTTTATAATGCCTTGGATAAAGCCAATATTACAAACGCCAATTCAAGTTCACAGACGGTAACCTTACTTGAATCTTTGCAATTAGACTTATTAGAAAAGTTCAAAAAGGATGCTCAGAAAATTGGATATAATCCAAGAGAAATGAAGAATGATGAAACCTTAGATGATTACTTCAACTACTTGGTAGGCGACTTTACGACTGACTATATGAAAAAACGTATTTCAGACATTGAAGGGAAATATACCCAAAAAGACGGAAAAACGAATTTAGCCGAATTGCTACAATATGAATTAGATATTCGTCATGTGAATAACAATTTAGATTTTTTACAAAGTTTATGTAATCGTTTTATTGGCATTCACGACCAGTATTTTGATTTAGAAAATCGTTATTTCGACCAAGTAAAACAAGCAATCAACGTAGCAAAAGCCAACAATATCATCGAAGCCGTAGGTGAACGTCCTGCACAAATGGTATATGATGATTTGATAAAAGAATTAGGAGCGAAAAAGAAAAAGAAAGATTCAGCTATCAAATCAAGTATCAATATCAAAGAGTTGAAAGATAAAATTGAATCAGTGGATATTTATAAAATCCTTTAATTTTTATAATCGTCTATTCTCAGTGTGTCTAAAGCAATTTTCACTGAGCGGTATAAGTACTTAAAAATCAATATTTTGAATTGTAATTCATAACTCATCATTCAAAACTCATACTTTAAATGCCTCTTTCTCGCCCGAAGGAGGTATTTTTATGTTTATTCTTTTCCAGCAATCAACCAAACTTAAAATCATGACTCTCCGAATTTTTCTTTGTTTTCTTTTATTTTCCACTAATCTAATGGCTCAAAAAAGCAAGCAATCGGCTTTTCAAGTAGTGCCTTTGGGCGTAAGAGGTGGTATTGATGAAAAAAATCTTTCAGCCTATATGCTTGCACCCGTAGCTACAAACGATTTTGTCTGTTTGGATGCAGGAACAATTTATGCAGGCATTGAAAAAGCCATCGACAATAAAGTTTTTCAAGGCTCTGTGCAAGAAGTACTTAGGAAGTACATCAAAGGATATTTTATTTCACACGCTCATCTCGACCATGTTTCGGGCTTAATTATTAATTCGCCAGCCGACTCATCCAAAACAGTTTATGCCACTCAGAAGTGTATGGAGTTGATGCAAAATCATTATTTTAACGATGAAACTTGGGCAAATTTTGGCGATGCAGGCAAAGGATTTCCCTTAAAAAAATACCATTTTGAAACCTTGAAAGTAAGCGAAGAAGTAAAAATCAATAATACTTCTATGACCGTAAAAGCCCTGAGCTTGAGCCACGTAAATCCTTATGAGAGTACAGCTTTTTTAGTGAAAAGTAACAACGATTTCGTTTTGTATTTAGGCGATACTGGGCCAGATGAAGTAGAAAAGAGTACGCATTTAGCCAATTTGTGGAAAGAAATAGCTCCACTGATTCAGCATAAGCAGTTAAGAGGAATTTTTATAGAAGTATCGTTCCCGAACGAACAGCCTGATAAGTTTTTGTTTGGTCACCTAACGCCCAATTGGTTAATGAAAGAAATGACAAAATTGAGTGAGCTAACAGGAAAAGATGCTTTAAAAGGATTTAAAGTAATTATTACGCATCAAAAACCACCTGCGAGTAGTGAAGCAAAAATCAAGAAACAGTTACAAGAGCAGAATAATTTGGGTTTAGAATTGATTTTCCCCGAGCAAGGAAAGAGGTTTGAATTGTAGTAGGTTTAAGATGACAATTACCATTCATCCATCAATTCGTTTGAGTAATTTTTAACATCCCAGATTTTATCAGCTTCATCAATTGCTTTTTGCAAAAAAAACTGAGCCAGATAATCTTTTATATGTAACAAGTCTTTTTCGTCAATATCCATCTCATATAAATTCAATAATTCCTGTTGGATATTAGACAAGGGTTTTGAGTTCATTGTCATTTTCTGTAAGATTAAAGCTTGTAAAAAATATGAAGGTACTTTGAGCAAATATACATAAAATGAAATCTAAAAGTTTTGAAACCGCTCGTATTATCAGAAATTAATTGCTTAAATTCTGATAATTCCATAAATTGAGAAGAAAAAAATCAACAAATATGAATTTAAAACACGTACTTCTTTTATCAACAAGTATATTAAGTATTGTTGCTTGCAAAAGTCAACAAGCTGTTCAACAAAGTACTACTATACAAAAACCTGCTGAAAATCAAGGTTTTTATCAATTTACTAATGAAGACCCAAACGCATCTCCTTTCTTTGCTAAAAAAGCCTCTGTATATGCTAAAAATGGATTGGCTACTTCTGCCCATCCTGTTGCTTCTCAAGTAGGCGTAGATATTTTGAAAATGGGTGGCAATGCCATTGATGCGGCTGTGGCTACGCAATTTGCATTGTCGGTGGTTCATCCTGCGGCTGGTAATATCGGAGGGGGTGGTTTTATGGTTTTTCGTGATAAAAAGGGTAAAACTTTTACGCTTGATTATCGTGAAAAAGCTCCAGAAAATGCCAGCCGAGATATGTATTTGGACGAAAACAAAAACGTAAAAGCAGGGCAATTAAGTTGGGTTGGGCATTTGGCAAGCGGAACGCCCGGTTCGGTAGATGGTTTAGAGCAAGCACATAAGCGTTTTGGAAAACTTACTTGGCAACAAGTACTACAACCAGCCATTGATTTGGCAGAAAATGGCGTAAAACTGACTGCTCGTGAAGCAAGAGGTTTGAATAATGTAAGGGCTGAATTAATTAAATTTAACCCGAACAAAACCTACTTTATGAAGGCTGACACGGCTAAATGGAAAGAAGGAGATGTATTAGTACAGAAAGATTTAGCAAAGACACTACGCTTGATTCAAGCACAGGGAAGAAAAGGCTTTTATGAAGGCGAAACAGCAAAATTGTTGTTAGCCGAAATGAAGAGGGGAGGAGGAATCATTACCCAAAAAGATTTGGATAATTATCATGCAGTTTGGCGTGATGCAGTGATTGATACTTACAAAAATTTAAAGGTAATTTCAATGCCACCGCCATCAAGTGGAGGTATTGCTTTGATTCAGTTGTTGAAATTTGTTGAACCTTATCCTTTGAAAAAATGGGGCTGGCATAGCGATTCTACTACGCAAGTAATGATAGAAGCCGAACGCCGTGTATATGCCGACCGCTCGAAATGGTTAGGTGACCCTGATTTTGTAAAAGTACCTCAAAAGGAATTATTAGATGCTGAGTACTTAAAAAAACGCTGGCAAGATTTTCAGTTCAGTCAGGCATCGGATAGTAAAGTTATCAAAGGCGGAACAATTGCTGGTTTTGAAAGTACCGAAACTACACATTCATCTTTTGTAGATAAAGAAGGAAATGCGGTTTCAATTACCACCACTTTAAATGGTTCTTATGGAAGTAAAGTCGTAGTGGACGGTGCAGGTTTTTTGATGAATGATGAAATGGATGATTTTTCCATCAAACCGGGCGTACCCAATGTATATGGTTTGATTGGCAACGAAGCTAACGCCATTGCTCCAAATAAGAGAATGCTTTCGTCGATGACTCCTACGATTGTTGAAAAAGATGGAAAATTGATGATGGTGCTTGGTACTCCGGGTGGCTCTACCATTATTACTTCTGTTTTTCAGGTATTTCTAAATGTGGCAGAACATGATATGACCATGCAACAGGCAGTAGATGCACTGCGTTTTCATCACCAATGGATGCCAGATAGAACTACTTTTGAGGACGGAGCTTTTACTGAAAAAACCTTAATTAGACTCAGAGAAAAAGGCTATAAAATGGATGCTCAAAAAAATACCATTGGTAGAATGGATTGTATTTTGGTATTGCCTGATGGTACTTATGAAGGCGGTGCAGATGTAAGGTCTGATGATACTGCGGTTGGATATTAATTTATGTAATTGCTTGAGATTTCTTGAAATCTCAAGCAATTACATTTAAACATCTTTCACTCTGAATAAAATAATAAATGCCGAAATAGCGGTTAATAATCCAATTGATAAAATAGAAAAATTTATCCCAAAATGATCAGCCAATATGCCTGTGATAATAGCTCCGATGGCATAACCTAAATCTCTCCAAAATCTAAATATTCCTAAACTTTCAGCTCTTTGCATTGGGTGAGTATAATCTGCAATGGCATTAATAAAAGTTGGATAAACTAATGCTGTACCGATACCCAAGGATAAGCCGATGACTGCAAAATGCCAAAATGTATTTGCCCAAATCAATAAAATGATGGCTAAAGCTTGTAAAAGCATCCCCCAAAACAAGAGCATTTTCTTTGAATATATATCAGAAAGCCTTCCCGTAAATAGTTGGGAAATCCCCCAAACTGTTGGGTAAATAGCAGCTAAAACACCTATTTCTGTTGCCTCAAAATGCTTTGCAAAAAGAAGTATAGGCAAGATTCCCCAAACCATCCCATCGTTGAGATTGTTAACTAAACCTGCTTGAGTAATGCCACTTAGCGACGGATGCTTGAAGCTTGTATCAACAAATATATTTCTTAAAAACGGTATTTTACTTTCTTGACTTTCGTTATTGACGTGTCCTTTCGTGTCTTTTACAAATAAAATACTCAATAGTAACCCTGATACTGAGAAAACAATGCCTAAATAAAAAGGGTAAGGTCTCACGCCATAATTACTGGCGATATAACCTGTCAGAAAAGCTACAAGTCCAACTGAAACATAACCAGCAAATTCATTGATGCCAACGGCAAGCCCACGCTTTTTACTTCCGACAAGGTCCACTTTCATAATGACAGCCATACTCCATGCTAAACCTTGATTAACTCCTAAGAGTATGTTGGCAATAATAATCCAGTTCCAATGATTTGCGTAAATTAGAATAAAAGGAACAGGCAAGGCAAATAGCCAACCAATCACTAAAAGTCTTTTACGACCAATTTTA
Source organism: Arcicella rigui (assembly GCF_034929435.1). Lineage (NCBI taxonomy): Bacteria > Pseudomonadati > Bacteroidota > Cytophagia > Cytophagales > Flectobacillaceae > Arcicella > Arcicella rigui. The sequence goes on along the minus strand of NZ_JAYFUM010000008.1, from coordinate 233,112 downwards.
TTGGCTAATTTTCCAGTGAAATAATTACAAACAGCTTTGGTGATACCAAAGGCAATGATAAAAGAAAAAATTGCCGTATGAGATGAAATACCAAATTCTTTTTCAGCTAATTGTGGTAAAATTGAGCGTTCAAGCCCAATCATTCCGCCAACAAAAGCATTAATAATGACTAAAAGAGAAAATTGTTTCCAGTTTTCTTTTAACCCAAATTGTATATTTTCCATTTGATTTTTAATTATCAACTCACCGAATATACAATGCTTTCTCCTTCAAACAATCATTATTTTATTTTCCTTGAATTGATTTTTTGACGTTTCTAAGTTTATTGGTAGCATAAAAACGAATTTTTTCGTGATGAATAAACCAACCGCCAATCGCTCCGATGAGACTTCCGATTGAAATATCTATCAAGCGAGTATATATTAATAAGTTAGGGTCTTGAATCAGTGGATTTGAGGCTTCTGCAAGTAGAATCGTCATTGGAGTAATAAAAATCACTGCCAAAGCATAATGCCGAACAATCAACATTTCGATAATGAACTGCAAAGTAATGATAGTCAGGCAAATACTTAGGGGTGTATTAGTTACAGACAGCACTATCCAACAAAGTCCTAAGCCCAAGAAAGTACCCAAAATTCTATGAAAAACCCTTTCCCAAATATGGTACAGCGTAGCTCCTTGCATCACGGCAAGGCACGAAATCGGAATCCAGTAAGGGTTTTGGAGTTTTAATAAATGACCAAAAAGAGTAGAAGAAAACATGAAAAATCCTATCATCAACGATTCAATAATGATGGAAGATTTGTCTTTAGCTTGTAGTTCGGGCAAAAGATTTCCTTCTTTTTTCTCTTGCTTTTTCTTGGTAATCAAGCTGTAAATTAAAGCTAAAGTACAAGCCAATATTGTTCCCAAAGCTATTAAACCAACTTTTTCGGGAATACTTTTGATGTCATGTGGCATTCCACCAGCCAAGGCAGCTATCAAAATAAAGAAGAAACTTGCGGGAGGTTTGGTTTTGAAGTAAAGATTGATGCTGAATACAATGCTTGAAAAAATGCCAAAAACGATAGTGGAAACCAGCGGATTGAAACTAAAAATCAATCCTACAAAACAAGAAATCATAAAACCGAATGAACAAATAAATAAAGTGGTCATGCGGTTTACGATTGAATTTGAAGTAGGAATATACAAAATAACAAGCCCTGCAAGGCTTGCCAAAAGTCCTGATTTTAGACTGTCGAAGTACAAGCCAACGAGTAGGGGAGTGCCAATACACAAAGCCGCCAACACAGGAATATGCCAAAGTCTGGTACTTTGTTTTACTTGAAAGAAATTTTTAATCTCTCTTTCCAATATCTTTTTGATGGATTTTTCCTGCATTTTTTTAAAATAACAAAAAAAATGGAAAGCTTAATATGCTTGCTCGTCTGCCCTTAGTTTTTGAATTTGCTCTATTGTTAAATCTGTTAGCTCAGCAATTGTTTCATCATCAAAACCTTTTTTGATTGCTTTTTGGGCAATCTCAATGCTTCTTTCATTTCTCTCAAGCTTGAGTACTTTGCGATGAGACGCTTCTATTTTAGCTTCTTCCCATTCTTCGGGGCTTATATTCTCATAACTTACAATTTCGGTTACTCTTTTGATACCTTTATTTTGGATATTTATCTTTGGATTTTCTGGATTGTGAATACTTTCATAAATCAAATCCAACCAGTCACGATAATTTTGAGGAATATCTTGTCCTTTGTAGTTGGGATTAAGATATATTAATTCATGATTGAATATTTTTCTTTCAATTCCCTTTAAATTTTTAGGATTCAAAGAAGAAATCAGTACTTCATCTCGATAAAATTCTCTTGTTTTTTCATTGATTCTGTAAGGTGCAGTCATTACAACGATAGTGTAAACAGTTCTTTCTACGGTATAGTCTTCACTACTTCTTTGTTGTTCAGTAATGGCTTGTAAATGATAATGCAGAAACCTGTCGAAATTATGGTCATACTCTACTTTTTGGATTTCGATGATAATTCTTTTTTTAATATCTTCAGCAAAAATGTCATACTTGAAATTGATGTTTCCTAATTTGGGTTGAAATGCCTTTTCAGTTTCAATTTTCTCGGGATTCACGTCAATACCAACAATATCTTTTACAAAAGCCCTGAAAACAATCGCATCAGTAAAGGCTTTTTTAAAGAAAACTTCATTGTCTAATCTTGCAAGTGCCATACATATCTTATTTTTAGTAAAGATAAATTAAAATGATATTCGGAAGTAAGGCAAAATTATTTTCAATTCTCATTTGTAGTGTTACTCGAGAAACAATTTTTATATTCGCCTCAGTATCCTGAATTATAGACACCTACTTCATTTTATTTATCCTCCAAACATCTTCGCTACAAAAAAGGCTGCCCCTGCTGCCGCTGCCCCGATAAGCGTTACTTTGATAGCACCTGTTAATGGATTTTGTCCTGTTACTTTACTTTTGAAGAAGCCAAAAACAAAAAGCGTTATTAAAGTTACGATGATAGAATAGAGTAATCCCTGATGTGCATCTTCTACAAAAAAATAAGGGGCAAGCGGAATAATTCCACCAACTATATAAGCAACCCCAATCGTTAAAGCCGAATCTCTTGCACGATTGATGTCTGGTTTTTCTAAACCTAATTCAAATTTCATCATAAAATCCACCCATTTCTTTTTGTCTTTAGCGAGGGCTTCAACGATTAATTCTTGAGAGGCTTCATCCAAACCATAATCGGCAAATACTTCTCTTACTTCTTCTTTTTCTCTTTCAGGTACTCGCTCTACTTCGTCGTATTCTCTTTTTAATTCTGCTTCGTAATGTTCAACCTCTGTTTGTCCAGCCAAATAGCCACCCAAGCCCATGGCAATTGAACCTGCCACAATTTCAGCAATTCCTGCGGTAGTAATGATAGAAGTATTACTTACCGCACCAGACAAACCTGCTGCTAAGGCAAAAGGTACAGTAAGCCCGTCTGACATCCCAATGACGATGTCTTTAATAAAATCGGAGCTTTCTAAGTGTTGTTCTTCCATAATTTTAAGTTTTAAATAGCTATCAGCTTTGAGCTGTGAGCTTTGAGCTGTGAGCTACGAGCTATGAGCTATGAGCTACGAGCTATGAGCCTTGAGTTTTGATAGTGATATTAAGAAATAAAAATATAAATAAAAAGCTCAAGGCTCACTGCTCAAAGCTCATAACTCACAGCTACTCCGCCACTCCCACATATCGAGTTTCTTTTAATCTTGAAGCAATTGAAATATAAATTAAAAACGAAATAAACATCAATGCTGTAAAGAACCAATAATATTTAGCTCCGTCTAATTGTGCAAAGAAACCTTTGTTGGCAATGTTCTCGTTGATCAGCGATACCGCTAAGTTACCAATTGAAACGGTTGAATAAAAAATAGCCGTCATGGTTGATTTCATTGATTTCGGAGAATTTGTATAAGCATACTCCAAACCAGTGATTGAAACCAAAATCTCGCCCCATGCCAAAACCAAGTACGCTAATACTTGCCACCATACAGAAGGTTTTCCGCCTGCATCAATTTTTTCTTGGATTAAAGCAATGATTAAAAATGATAAAGCAGTAAGAAGAAAACCAACACCTAAACGACGTAATGGCGTAGTTTTAATGCCCAATTTCTCGAAGAAAGGATATACAAAATAAGTAAATACAGGAATAAAACTTACTAAGAAGAAAGGATTAAATACTTGTACTTGTTCTGGTAAAAACGAAAATCCTAAACCAGAGTTTAAATCTAATTTTTGTGCTTGAAGTACCCATTCAGATAAATTTTGGTCCCACAAAGCCCAGAAAATAGGAATAAAAGAAAATACAATAATCAAACGATAAACGGCTTTTACATCTTCTACTTTTTGTGGGTCGTAGTTTGCTTTTGCAACATCAAGCCAGTGTTCTCCTTTTTGTTTTTTGCCCATATTTACCAAAGCATTGAAAGAAATAAAGACAAAGTTATTTTTATTGATGCCCATTGGTGGTACTCTAACGTATTTTTTTCTGCCCGAAAAGAAAATAATCGTTGCCAAAGCCATTAAAATACCCGGAATACCAAAAGCCCATCCTGCACCATATTTATCGTAAACAATAGGAATCAATAGATTTGACAATACAGAACCAGCATTGATTGAGAAGTAAAACCAACCATAAACTTTCGACATAAAATGCTCGTTGGTTTTATCAAATTGGTCGCCAACATTGGCTGAAACATTGGATTTGATACCGCCAGCACCAGCCGCAATGACCGTCATCCCCAGTGAAAACAAAGCCAGATTGGTATCAAACATTGCCAACATTAAATGCCCAAAACAGTATAAAATAGATACATATAAAATCACTTTGTATTTTCCGAAAAACCAGTCAGCCGCAAGTCCACCCAAAATAGGCATAATATACGCCAAGGCAACAAACATGTGTACTTTCTGGTTCGACTGTGCCTCAGCGGTTTGTTGAAGTAGCGGATTTAGCGTTGGATTGAAGAACTGTGCAATCAAAAAGGTTGGAAGGATAGAACGCATCCCATAAAAACTAAAGCGTTCGGCGGCTTCGTTACCGATGATATACGGAACAGCTTTGGGATAGCTATTCGATTTTTGTACTACTTCCGAATCAGTGGAGTTTGATGTCATAAAAATAATTTTGTTAATCAGGAATGTGAATGAAATGTAAAAAAAATGTTAAGATTATTACTCTCAAAATTATGCTAAAATACATTTTTAAGCTTTGATAAACAATTCCTTCTTTCAGTATTTATTCCGTACTTACCAAATAATATTGCACTATATTGCTATATTTTATCAGAATTGAGCTTTTTCATTGTCTTAATCCAATGTTAAGACAGCTATTAAAAAACATTATTCACTAAAAGTATTCCGTAAAAAATCCTAATAAAGTTGGATTAATATAGGTAGAAATACGATAAATTGTAATTCGTGAAACATTTTGTGGAACACCCTTTGCTTATATGGTCGGAAAGGACGATATTTGAAGTCTGTTATTTGAGGTATTGGTAATTCGGAATTAGACCGTATGAATTAATAATGAGTATTCGCCCCAAATTAGTTGTATTTTGGAAGATGAATACTTTCAGTTTTCAGAGTATTCTATTTGCTATTACTTATTTACTAAAAAAACGTAACTCAGAAAAAGTCCAAGATGGGGAAAATAATTGCCATAGCCAACCAAAAAGGAGGAGTTGGAAAAACGACAACCACTATCAACTTGGCGGCAAGTTTGGCCGCTCTCGAATTCAGAACGCTCATCGTTGATGCCGACCCGCAAGCCAACTCTACTTCGGGTTTAGGATTCAACCCTAAAGAAATCGAAAATTCAATTTATGAATGTATGGTTGATGGCGTGAATGTGCAAGATATTATTATTGCCACAGACTTGCCTTACCTTCATATCATTCCTTCACACATCGACTTGGTGGGTGCTGAAATTGAAATGATTAATTTGCGTGATCGTGAACAAAAAATGAAAGAATCATTGAATACGATTATCGACAATTATGATTTTATCATTATCGACTGTTCGCCTTCTTTGGGTTTGATTACCATCAACGCTCTTACAGCAGCCGATTCTGTAATTATTCCAGTGCAATGTGAATACTTCGCCTTGGAAGGTTTAGGGAAATTGTTGAATACCGTAAAAATTATTCAATCAAGACTAAACACCAATTTGGCTATCGAAGGAATTCTTTTGACCATGTACGATTTGAGAGTTCGTTTATCCAACCAAGTAGTAGCAGAAGTAACGGCACATTTCCATAATATGGTTTTCAATACCATCATTCCAAGAAATATCCGTCTTTCAGAATCGCCAAGTTTTGGAGTACCCGCCATTGCCCACGACTCTGAAAGTAAAGGTGCAATCAGTTATCTGAATCTCGCTCGTGAGGTTTTGGCAAAAAATGGATACGTCACACAGGAGTAGATTTTTCTTTTAGGGCTTGTCCTATTTCCGAAAAATCTGTTCTTTATCACCATAGAAGCAATGAGTAAAGTAGAAATTCCCGCTGTAAAAAAACGTGTCGGACTTGGTAGAGGCTTAGGGGCTTTATTGCAAGATTCTGACGAAGTAAACAATGTCCAAAGCAGACCTCCTGCTGCACCGATGGAGCGTCCGAACAGATTAGAACAAATCAGTTCGATGAATGAAATTTCGGTTGATTTAATTGAAACCAACCCTTATCAACCTCGTACACATTTTGATGAAGAAGCACTGAACGAATTAGCGGATTCGATTAGAATTCAAGGGATTATTCAGCCGATTACGGTGCGTCAGCTTGCTCCGAATAAATTCCAACTTATTTCTGGAGAACGCCGTTTACAGGCTTCAAAAAGAGCTGGGCTCAAAAGTATTCCTGCGTATGTTCGTACTGCCGACGACCAGCAAATGTTGGAAATGGCATTAATCGAAAACATTCAGCGTGAAAATTTGAATGCTATCGAAATCGCTTTAAGTTACCAACGTTTGATAACCGAATGTTCTTTGAAACAAGAAGAATTGGGCGATAGAGTAGGAAAAAACCGTACCACAGTAAACAATTATATACGTTTACTAAAATTACCAGATGTAATTCAAGTGGCTTTGAGAGATACAAAAATCTCGATGGGACACGCCAGAGCCATCATCAATATTCCTGACAGAGAACAACAATTAGAAATTTTTCAGAAAACCATTGCCGATGATTGGTCGGTAAGAAAAGTAGAAGAAGCTGTACGTGAATTGTCGAATGCTTCATTGGTAAATTCAGCCAAAAAAGCAGCAGGCGGAGGCGTAAAGCAAGAAATCAGAAGTTTACAATTTCGTTTACAAGCCTATTTTGGGGCAAAAGTTACCGTAAAAGCAGACGACAAAGGCAAGGGCGAAATAAAAATACCGTTTACTTCGCAAGAAGAATTAGATAAAATTTTATTGGCAATTAAAGCTTAATTGAGATGACTTACAATGAATGTGAGAATTCATTGTAAGTCATTGCTCTTAAAAAATCTTAATTACCCTTCACCAGACGGAATATTAGCGGTAATTTTGCGTTGAAGTTGAAAACTTAAAATGAAGAAATTACTCGTATTATTATTTTTTTGTACAGGATTTTCAGTAGAAAGTCAGGCTCAGGTACTTCAAAAAAAGGCTGTTGAAAGTTTAAAAGATACTTTAGTAAGCAAAATAGCAAAAATAGATTCAGTAAAGAAACCCTATAAAATTATTCCAAGATTAGCCACTCTTCACTCATTAATGGTGCCGGGCTGGGGGCAAATTTACAACAGACAATATTGGAAATTGCCATTGGTTTATGGCGGTTTTGCTGTGAATATTTACTATATTATTACCAATCAAAAAAGATATACTTATTATAAACAGCAGTATATCAGCAACTTTCAAGTAACAAGCCCGCCATCGAGTGCAGAAATCTACCTTTACGGAGATACCAGCGGTATTCCAAGGGAATATACTTCTGCCCAACTCAATACAATCGTGAACGGTTACAGAAGAAATAGAGACGGCTCGTATCTATTTTTGGCAGTTGTTTGGGCTGCAAATATCATTGATGCAAACGTGACGGCTCACTTAAAGACTTTTGATTTGACAGACGATATTTCGCTGAAAATTCAACCAACACTTACAAGTCCTGATATGATGAATGCCGTTTATGGTGCTAAATTAACCTTTGCTTTTAAGTAAAATTCCTCTGGGAATATTCAATTATACAATCATTTTATTTGAAAATTTTATGAATATCGTATTACTCGGTTATGGCAAAATGGGAAAGGTTATTGAGAAAATTGCCTTAGACCGAGGGCATCAAATTGTTGCTCGCATTGACGTAAATAATCGTCAAGATTTTGACGCTCTTACTCTTTCACAAGTAGATGCTGTGATTGAATTTAGTCATCCTTCATCTGCTTTTCAAAATGTAAAAGCTTGTCTTGAAAAAGGTTTTCCTGTGGTTTGTGGTACAACTGGCTGGCTTGAAAATAAACCAGAAGTAGAAGCTTTGGCAATTGAAAAAGGCGGAGCATTTTTCTGGTCTTCTAATTATTCAGTAGGAGTAAATATCTTTTTCCAATTGAATAAAATGTTGGCAAAACTTATCAATCCGCAAAAACAATACACTGTTTCTACCACAGAAATACATCATACAGAAAAGAAAGATTCACCGTCTGGTACAGCCATTACTATTGCCGAAGGTTTAATCGAAAACCTTGATGGAAAAGAAAAATGGATAAATAATGAAATTCCAGCCGAAAACGAAGTAGCGATTTGGTCGGCTCGTGAAGGCAAAGTACCAGGAACACATATTGTAAAATACATTTCAGACATCGACCAAATCGAAATTTCACACGTAGCTCACGGTCGTCAAGGCTTTGCTTTGGGAGCAGTTTTAGCTGCCGAATGGATTGTAGGCAAAAAAGGCGTTTTCGGAATGGACGATTTGTTGGCTTTATAGCTTTGAGCGACGAGCTATGAGCTAACAGCTGTGAGTTATGAGCATTGAGCTATGAGTTTTTAAAAGTCAAATGTCATTGCTGAAATCTTAAAGCTCACTGCTCAAAGCTTACGAGTTATAAGCAGTGAACTATGAGCTTTTTAAAAGTCAAATGTCATTGCTGAAATCTTAAAGCTCATAGCTCACAGCTCATTTCTCACAGCTAAATTTGTAATTCTTTTTTCAACCTTACGACTAATCACTGGAAAACATTTCCACGCAATACAAAATGTCAGAAAAAACACAACCTAAACAAAAATCAGCTTTCCGTGAATGGATAGATTCCGTAGCTTTTGCGGTAGTAGCTGCCACTTTAATTCGTTTCTTCTTTTTTGAAGCATACACGATTCCAACGCCTTCTATGGAAAGCTCATTGATGGTTGGCGATTTTCTTTTTGTAAGTAAACTACATTACGGCGTTCGTACTCCTAAAACACCTTTGCAAGTACCACTTACGCATCAGAAAATTTGGGGAACAGATATTCCTTCGTACTTACGTTGGTTAGATTTACCGATTAAACGTCTGCCTGGTTTTTCAGAAGTAAAACAAGGTGATGCGGTTGTTTTTAACGTGCCAAATTATACTCCAGATGGTGATGCTCCCGTTGATTTAAGAACTTACTATATCAAGCGTTGTATCGGTACGCCAGGCAAAACTTTGGAAATCAGAGATACGCAAGTATATATTGATGGTAAACCAATGGAAAATCCTGCCAAATTACAACAGAAGTATTTGTTGTATGCCAAACAAGATTTACAGACTTTGAGTGAATCTGAAATCGGTACTTTTGAAGAAATGGGAATCGTGAATGGCGTAGATGCTACGGGAAGTGCCAATGAGAATATTTCTCTTCCGATGGGTAGCGACGAAATCAGTTGCCTTGATTCTACCAAAGGAAATTTTGTATATGTAGTAAATACTTATCAAAGCAATATTGATGAGTTGAAAAAGAAAAGCTGGGTAATAGATATTAAAAAAGTATCTATGGCTAAAAATACCAGCGAAAGCCCTGATAGCTATACCAACGACGGTGCTTCTACGCCAATGTTTGGTACTTCATATCACTGGAATAGAGATAATTTTGGGCCATTATTGATTCCGAAAGAAGGAATGACCATTAAGTTGGACTCTGGTAATGTTGATAAATATAAGTACATCATCAAATATTACGAAGGAAATAAAAATGTTGTAATTGATGGTCACAGAATTATGATTGATGGAAAAACAATCACTTCTTATACTTTCAAACAAGATTATTACTTTATGATGGGAGATAACCGTCACCATTCAGCGGATTCACGCTATTGGGGCTTTGTTCCTGCTGACCACGTTGTAGGTAAAGCTGTATTTATTTGGATGTCGCTTGACCCTAACAAATCATTCCTCAGTAAGATTCGTTGGAGTAGAATTTTCAGATTCGTAAACTAAGCATTTCTAATATATTGTTTTATACAAAAAGGGTTTAAAATACTGTTATCGGTATTTTAAACCCTTTTTGCATAATCAATAGTGAAAATACATGACTAAATGCTGGATGAAAATTGACTATTGATTAAAGATTTTTCACAAAACATACAATTCGATTTACTTCTTCAAAACCTGCTTTTTTATGAAAATCTATGGCTTTGGTGTTGTTCAGTTCGGTGTCTGATGCGAGTTGAGAACATCCCTTTTGTTTCGCCCAAAGTTCTGCCACGTTTATCAATTGTTTCCCGAATCCTTCACGCTGATAGGCAGCTTTTATATATAAAGCCTCAATGTAGGCAACAGGTAAATCGTCTGTTCCTTCAACATAATCATGTCGAAGGGTCAGGTGAATAAATCCGATATAAGTATTGTTTTCTTGTAAAAGATAGCAAATTTCATCATCAGCCTCAATGATATTTTTATAGGCTTCATACTCCTCTTCAAAATCACATTCAGTCCAAAATTCTAAAACAAGTTCAGTTAAATCTGTAAGATTATCCTGTGAAAGCTCTTCGATTTGCATAGTTTAGTATTTTATTAATGATGGTTTGAATGACCGAGAATAAGACAAGTAACGACAAGCCTAAGAGAATGTGAACGGTACATTTCAAAAATAGCCGTGATTTTTGGATAATTGATTAGACCAAAATCACGACTATTTTAATATTAATTATTGCTTCTACGAAGCATAACTTAACACAAAATTTTCTCGAAGTTCTTCACATCTTCCTTGTAACCCACCCGTATGTACGGCTACAATATTTGTGTTTCGAGGAAAATATCCTTTTTTGATTAAATCATAAATGCCAAACATCATTTTTCCTGTATAAACTTGCTCAAGTTGAATACTTGGGTTTCTCTCTTCAAAAGCTCTAATAAAAGAAATGAGTTCGGGCGTGGTTTTGGCATATCCGTCGAAATGGTACTGTTCGTTGAGTTCAAAATCTTTTTCAAAAGGCAAAATCTTTTCAATTTGTCCTTTCAATAAGCCTTTTCCTTTTAAAGAAGCAAAGCCAATGGCTTTAGAATTGCCTCTCAAGCCACTAACGATACCTGCCAACGTTCCGCCAGTACCAACTGCACTACAAACAAAATCGGGCTTGATTACCTCATAGATTTCATCCATCATTTCATTTACGCCTTTGATGGCTAAATGGTTAGTGCCGCCTTCGGGCAATACATAATACTTATCGCCGTACTGTTTGGTAAGTTTGTTCCTGAAACTGTAGTCCAGACGAGTGACGAAAATTAACTCCATTCCTTGTTCATGGGCAAACCTTAGCGTAGGGTTTGAGTACGGAGTAAGTTCATCACCTCTGATAATTCCGACGGTCTTGAAGCCAAATTCTTTTCCTGCGGCAGCGGTCGCATAAATGTGATTTGAATAAGCTCCACCGAAGGTCAGTAGTTTGTCATAACCCTGCAATCGGGCTTCGATGAGATTGAATTTTAACTTCCTCCATTTGTTCCCAGTGACTTCTGGATGGATTAAATCATCTCTTTTGAGATACAAATTTACACCATAAGGCGTAAGCAATGGGTCTTTTATTAATTCTAAAGGCGAGTGGGGTAATTGAAACATGGCGGTATTTGTTTAATTTTAGGTTTTTAATACCAAATATATGCAAGAAATAGAAGACGAAGAAGAAGAATTGTACCAACATCACCGTATAGAGGTGGACAAAGGACAAAGTTTACTGCGGATTGATAAATATTTAATGTCGAAACTGCAAAACGCTTCTCGCAATAAAATTCAGGATGCCATTGAGTCTGGGGCGGTGCGAGTGAACGATGTTATCATTAAAGCCAATTATAAAGTAAAACCTTTTGATATTATTACGGTTCTGTTGCCAGAACCGCCACGCAATACTGAAATTATTCCTCAGAATATTCCTTTAGATATTATTTACGAGGACGACGAATTGTTGGTAGTAAATAAACCTGCTGGAATGGTAGTACATCCTGCACATGGAAATTGGGAAGGTACTTTAGTAAATGCTTTGTTGTACCATTTCAAAAATTTGCCAACACATCGCAACGGCGAGATTCGTCCCGGTTTGGTGCATCGTATTGATAAAGATACTTCGGGTTTATTGGTAATTGCTAAAACTGATACAGCCATGACGCATTTAGCCAAACAGTTTTTCGACCACAGTATCGAGCGTACCTATAATGCTTTGATTTGGGGTGAACCAAAATCTGACGAAGGTACTATCACTGGACACGTAGGAAGAAGTTTGAAAGACCGCAAAATTATGACTGTTTTCCCAAATGGTGAAATGGGGAAAGAAGCCGTAACGCATTATAAAGTTTTAAAAAACCTGCGTTATGTGTCCTTAGTACAATGTAATTTAGAAACGGGTAGAACACACCAAATCAGGGTACATTTCAAACATATTGGTCATCCTTTGTTTAATGATATTACTTATGGTGGCGATAGAATTTTGCGTGGAACGGTTTTCTCGAAGTATGAACAATTTGTAAATAATTGTTTTAAAATTTGTCCGAGACAAGCCCTTCATGCCAAATCTTTGGGTTTTATACATCCCAAAACGGGAGAATTTTTACAATTCGATACCGAACTTCCCGAAGAAATGCAACAAGTAATTCAGAAATGGGATACTTATGTGAATAATGAGTAAGATGAGTTAAGAATTAGTAGTTTACGAGGAATTTTAAATGGCTGATTTAGGATTTCAGATGTCGGTTTTCGGTTTTTTAAAAAGAATGTCATTATATAAAATTTCCGAAATCCAAAATTCAAAATAGCTTTTACAATTTTTAATACTAATGGTGAAGATTTTGATTGGTAGTTTATGAAATATAAAAAATACTAATCACTTTTTACTAATTACTATTTAAGGCGATTTTTCATTTTAAAAAATTATATACTGATGTCAGTTATTATCAGAAAAGGTGTTCGTGAAGACGTACCTGTGATGTTTGAGTTGATTAAAGAATTAGCCCTTTATGAAAAAGCTCCAGATGAAGTAACCAATACCGTTGAGCAAATGTATATTGACGGTTTTGGCGAAAATCCAATTTTTGGTTCAATCGTAGCCGAGTATGAAGGTGAAGTAGTAGGAATGGCTTTATATTATTATCGCTATTCTACTTGGAAAGGCAAGCGTTTGTATTTAGAAGATTTGATAGTTTCTGAAAAAATGCGTGGCAAAGGTATGGGCGAAAAGCTTTTAGAAGCCATAATCCAACAAGGAAAAGACGACGCTTGTACAGGAATCATGTGGCAAGTATTAGATTGGAACGAGTCTGCCATTAATTTCTACAAAAAATTCGGAACAAGAATGGATGGAGAATGGATTAATGTGCATTTAGATTTTTGATTTTTTGGGACTTTAGGACTGGAGGACTTGAAGACTTTAGGTTTTGAGATTTTATGACTGAAGGACTTGAAGACTTTAGGATTTTTGGACTTTAGGACTTGGAGGGGCTGATATTCAGATGCTCCTATAATATGAGTTAATCCAAATACAGTTTAGTACTCTTAAAACTCTCTGTTTCTAGAATCTTAAAGTAGTAAAATCTCAAAATCTTTAAGTCTCAAAATACTAAAGTCTTCTAATCATAAAGTCCTAAAGTCCAAAAATCTTCAAGTCTTTAACTCCTAAAGTCCTCCAGTCCTAAAGTCTTTAAGTCCAAAAATCCTAAAGTCTTCTAAAAATGCAAAAAACCTACAAAATTTCAATAGATACTGGTGGCACTTTTACTGATTGTGTTGCTACTGATAACGACAGACTGGATTATCGTTACAAAATCTTGTCGAACAGTTCTTTGCGTGGAGAAATCGTTGAACAATTAAGTCCAGTTTTGTTCAAAGTAAAAGCCGCTTGGTTTCTCAAAAGAGATATTCTCAAAGGCTATACTTTACAAATTCTGAATGATACTTTTCAAGCAAAAGTATTGTCCTTTGAAGTCGAGACAAATCTATTAAGTATCGATACTCCTTTGCCCGAAAGGTTTCACAAGCAAGTATTAAGCTTTTCCCTCACTGCCTTTGAAGAAGCCCCCGTTTTAGGTGCAAGATTAATTACGCAAACAGGATTAGCCGAAACCTTTCCGCCAATTCAAATGAGAATTGGTTCTACCAAAGGCACAAATGCTCTTTTGGAGCAAAAAGGAGCAAAGACCGCTTTTTTTGTAACTGAAGGATTTAAAGATTTATTGGTGATTGGCAATCAGTCTCGACCAGATATTTTTGCTTTGAATATCCTTCGTCCCGAACCATTGTATAGCGAAGTAATCAGCGTAAAAGAGCAGATAGATAAAGACGGGAAAGTCATTAAAGCCATAGATACTTCATCGCTTGAAAGCCAAGCCCAAAGATTACTGAATGAAGGATTTACGGCTGTTGCCGTTTGTTTCAAAAATGCTTATCGCAATGATATTCATGAAAAAACAGCACAAGCCATACTCGGTAAATATTTTCAATTCATCAATATTTCTACTGAATTAAGTAAGCAAATCAAATTTTTGAATCGGGCAGAAACTACGGTAGTAAACGCCTATCTTTCGCCGATTATCAAAACTTATATTCAAAACATCAGTTCGCAAATTCCTGACAAGCATTTTAAAGTAATGACCAGTGCAGGAAGTTTGGTGAATGCCCATCATTTTCATCCTAAAGATAGTTTGTTTTCTGGACCAGCAGGGGGCGTAGTAGGTGCGTCTGTGATTGCCAAAGCGACAGGTTTTCAGAAAATCATCACCTTTGATATGGGTGGAACAAGTACAGACGTAGCTCGCTATGATGGAAATTTCGATTATCAATTTTCTCAAAAAATTGGTAACGCACAGATTTTCAGTCCTTCGCTGGCTATTGAAACGGTTGCCGCAGGCGGAGGTTCAATTTGTTCTTATGATGGCTTCAAACTAAGTGTTGGCCCAGAAAGTGCGGGTTCAATGCCCGGCCCAGCTTGTTATGGTGCTGGTGGCGAACTGACGATTACCGATGTAAATTTATTATTAGGTCGATTAGACATTCAACAATTTAGTATTCCTGTTTTTCCGATTAAAGCCGAACAAAAATTAGCGGAATTACTCGATAGCATTAGCTTGAAAACTGGGAAAAAAGTAGCTAAAGAAGAAATCTTGGAAGGCTTACGAGCCATTGCCAACGAAAAAATGGCTGAGACCGTTCGTAAGATTTCCATCGCCAAAGGCTACGCTCTTGATGATTACGCCTTAGTCGCTTTTGGTGGAGCTGGCGGTTTACACGCTTGCGGAATTGCTAATTTGTTGAACATCAATACTATTTTATTACCGAAAGATGCTGGCTTACTTTCAGCATTCGGTATTTCAAAAGCTCATGTAGAACGTTTTGCAGAAGTATCTATTCTTGAAATTTTTACAGAAAACTTGTCAGAAACTTTAGCTCAATCTTTCAAAAAAGCTGAAGAAGAAGTAATGCTACAATTAGAAAATGATGGCATCGAACGTTCTAATATTCATTTCAAAAATCATTATTTGTACTTGCGTTTCAAAGGTCAAGATTCAAGTATTGAAATAGAATGGCAGGGTTTTGACGAAGTTTTGGAGGCTTTTAAAAGTAAGTATAAAGCAATTTTTGGACATTGGATTGAAAGCAGAGCCATCGAAGTTGAAAGTATTAGAGTAATTGCCAGCGAGCAATCAGAGGAAGAAGAAAACTTTTTAAGTGAAAACATAGAAGTTTATCAGCCCGAAGCATCCCATTTTGTGAAGGCTTATTTCAATCAACAATGGGAAATGGTGCCTGTTTATTTAAGAGAAAATTTACAAGCGGGTGCAGTGATAAATGGTTTTGCTTTATTACTCGACCGTTTCAGTACGACCGTAATAGAACAAGGTTGGGAATTGACCGTAGATGCCAAAGGCACGGCAATTATTCAGAAAGAAAGCGAAAATTTACTTTCGCTCGAAATCAATAATCAGGAAACTCAGCTTGAATTATTTACCAATCGTTTCATGTCTATTGCCGAAAATATGGGTGTTTTATTGCAAAGAACCGCCCTTTCGGTGAATGTAAAAGAACGCTTAGATTTCTCTTGTGCTTTGTTAGATGCCCAAGGCGAACTCATTGCCAACGCTCCTCATATTCCAGTGCATTTGGGTAGTTTGGGTGTATGTGTGCGAAGTGTTTTGAAACAAATTGATATTCAGGAAGGCGACGTAGTTATCACCAATCATCCTAAATTTGGCGGTTCACATTTACCTGATGTTACTTTGATTTCTTCGGTTTATAGTGCTGAAAAACAATTGATTGGCTATGTGGTAAACCGTTGTCATCATTCCGAAATTGGCGGAATTCGTCCTGCTTCAATGCCACCTTATTCCAAGAATTTAGCCGAAGAAGGAGTCGTGATTTCGCCGATGTATTTAGTGAAAAATGGCGAAATACAGTGGAACAGTATCACAGAGATTTTGACCAATGCTACTTTTCCAACTCGTGCCTTAGAAGAAAATTTAGCCGATTTGAATGCAGCTTTAGCCGCAAATCGTAATGGCGAAGAAGCCTTACAAGCTTTAGTAAAAGAACACGGATTGGAAAAAGTACATTTTTATATGAATCGTTTGAAGACTTATTCTGAAAGTAGAATGAGAGAAAAACTTCAACAATTTGGTAGAGGTGTCTATAAAGCTGAGGAGTTTTTGGATAATAATGCCCCTTTGAAAGTACAAGTAAGCATTGAAGAAAATCACTGCACAATTGATTTTACAGGAAGTGCCAACACCGATTCTGGGAATCTAAACGCCAATATTGCCATCGTGAATTCTGTGGTAATTTATGTTTTGAGATTATTACTCAACGAAAAAATACCTTTGAACGACGGTATTTTAAAAGCCGTTGAGTTAATCATCCCAGAAAAATCTATTTTGAATCCTGAGTATTCAGATAATCCAGCGGAATGTCCTGCGGTAGTTGGTGGCAATGTAGAATTGAGTCAACGCCTAACCGATACTTTGCTAAAAGCTTTTGGCATTGTAGCCAGTTCGCAAGGAACGATGAATAATTTCTTATTTGGCAATGCTAACTTTGGCTATTACGAAACAATTTGTGGCGGTAGTGGGGCAGGAGAGGGCTTCAATGGTACTTCTGGGGTTCATACGCACATGACCAATACTCGCATTACCGATGCTGAAATTATGGAATTGCGTTATCCTGTTTACTTAAACCGTTTTGAAATTCGAGAAGATTCTGCGGGAGAAGGTAAGTACAAAGGAGGTGAGGGAATTATCAGAGAAGTAACTTTTCTGGAAGAAGTAGAAATTTCTTTGCTTCGTCAGCATTTAAAAACCCAACCTTATGGTATCAAAGGCGGAAAAGCTGGACAAGCAGGAAAACATATTTTGAACAGAAAAGACGGTACTTCTACAACCGATAATGAAGTAACTGCCAAAACGGGCGATAAGCTTACGATTTGGACACCTGGCGGAGGTGGTTTTGGAAATTAAAATAAAAAAAGTATTTCCAAAGGCTTGAAATAGTTGTTTGGAAATACTTTTTTTAATGCAAATAACTGATAATTAGGATTTTGAAGTACTAATCACCAATCACTATTTACTAACTACAATGAATTCCTTTTAATAAAATAACTTTTATTCACAAATCGACCTTTTTGTCTTGAGAGAATCATTTGTGCTGCTCGTTTTCCCATCAGTGAAAAATCATTTGAAATTACTGAAACGCCTTCTGCCAAAATTTCTTTGATTGGCGTATCATCATACGAAATCAGACCAATGTCTTGGCCCAGTTTCCATCCTTTTTTATTCGCCCAATTGATGAATCGCACTAAATCATTTTCTCTGAAAACTAAATAGGCATGGTCTTTTTGGAGGTGTTCTTCTTCTTCTAAATCTGAAATAATTTCATAAGCAATTTGATTTTCGTTACAAAACTTTTCAAAACCCTGAATAATTCCCACAGGAGTATATTGGAAACTTTTGCTACTGAGTACCAACGAAAAGGTTTCATATTTTTGAACCAAAGGCTTTGCTTCGTTCAGTCCTGAGTAAATATTTTTCTTGAAATCTTGACACAAGATTGAGTAATCTGAACCAAAACTTGGCACGTCGATGTCTAAAATTAACAGTTTTTCTTTAGGTATTTTTTGTAAAATATTACTTACATCTTCGTTGAAATGGGGCATTACTACGTAATAATTATATGAACCTAAGTGGTTGATAATTAAGTTTTCAAATACTTTGAAATTGTGATGATGAAAGAAAATGTTTACAGAAACATCTTCGCCCAACTCATTTACTAAATTATCGTACAAAATTTCTTTATAAGGTGTAAGGGCATCAAATAAAACAAATATGTTGAGCTGGCTACGAGTATCAGTATTCGATACATAAAAGCCTTTGCCATGATGTGAAGTAATAATTCCTTTTTCCCTAAGCTCGTCATAAGCTTTTGCCACCGTCATACGTGCCATGCCAAAGGTTTGTGAAACCTCGTTGATAGAAGGCAATTGTTTCCCTTTTACTAACTCACCTTCTTCAATAGCATTAATGATGTATTCAATAAGTTGTTGGAATTTAGGCTTGCTGGAGTTTGCTTCAATAGCAATAATGTTTTTCATTGACTATGGTGATAATATTGAGGTAATTACAGCAAATTAACAATAATTTTTTTCACAGCTAACATTCTCAACTTCTTTTTGATAATTTGGTTCAAAAAAAAATAAAAAAATTTTGAAACGATTTTTTTTTAATTAAATTTGTATCAACTTTAATTAGCATAGTATAGCATTGTTCTGGTTTATCCCAAAAATCATTCTTGCTCAACGATATTTGATAGCCCAAACCAACAAGTTGGTTAATGCTTTAAGTTTTTTGTTTATAAAAATGGTTAATGGTGTACAGTGTCTGTCGGAGACATAAACTTGTCTCCGCAGGCAATTGTCTTTAATCAAATGCCTTTCTTTAGTCTTTTATCTCTGAATATTTAACATATAGAAACTACTTGGATGCCAAGTAGTTTTTTTTTGCTTTAGATTGTCTTATTGATATTTTAATAAAATTTTACATAAATCAAAGAATTGTTTAATTTATGTAAAATAATTTATATAAAATTAGTGTTATTTCAATATGAAAATCATAAATTGGCACAGTTATCTTCCGTGCCAGTTCAGATTAACAAAGAATAGTTATATGAGGTTTTTCAAAATACTTTTTTTGTTGTTGCTTATAAGCTTCAAATTCATTGCTTCGCCAGTGAGTCTTGGAAGAAATTTGCACGACTTGAATAGCAAAAAGTATTTTTTCAAACAAGCACTCGAAAACTCTAAAACTCAATTATTTGGAACAGAGTTTAGCGAAAGCGAAGAAACTAATGAAGATACCAAAGACCTTGATGTTATTGTAAAAGTAGGTCTTGCCTTCAGTATCTTTTTTTCATTTCATGCCTTATTATTACGTTTAACGTATTTACCTTCTTGGGCTTTTTCTTCAAAAAGTCATTCTTGTCAGCAACTTTTTGTGTTGTTTCTTAATTTTCGTATCTGATATTCTTGGCCGTGTTCATCATTGATGATGATTGCGATGTTGCTTTTCTGGCTGTCGTAGCTACTCTTCGTTGCGTTGCTCAAAATTTGAGGTTTTTTGCTACGCTCTTTACAAATTCCAAAAACAATCAATAAAAAAATATTAAATCAAGCCACTGAGTCTGATGTAGATTTTGCTATGCACTGAATCTTCGTATGGCGAGTACTTGATGATTTGAATGTATGAACTTTTGCCCAAAACTTGTTTCAAGTTTCAGCGAATCGTTTGTACACAATTTTGCGGTAGTCTTAATTAAAATTATAGTACTTGTATGAAACCACATAATTCATCTTTCGATGAGCATGAAATTCTCCATGAACTAAAGCATTTTTTACCGGCACAAGCTCCGTTAAAAGACTTTGTTCATCACAACACGCTTCATGCTTTTCAACATCTTAAATTTTATAAAGCTATTGTTAAGGCTTCTAAGATTTTTGGCTATAAAGTATTCCTGACTTTAGACGAGTTTAGGGAACTTTATCAAACTAAAAAAATTGATGACAAGGTCTTAGACCGCATGATTATTCAACGTAAAGGAGTACATGCACTCGACGAGTGGAAAGAAAAAGTGCTTAATCATGAATATGATACTTATAATACTCCAAGAATTGGTTTGTTGAGAGCCAACTGGAAAAAAGTACATCATATTGATATGGATTTGTTGGTGCATCCTATTTTGTTTAGAATCCTTTGTAGTTTTCTCGACCAAGGAATTTCAATCTGGAGTTTCCCCAACATTCATAAAGGTTTCTTGGCTTCTATCAGAGAAATGGAACGTAATACGTTTACAAGTTTCTTTAAAACAGAAAGAGCCAGAGAATTACTTTTGAAAGGACACTGTAAAATTGAAGATTTACTGAAAATATTAGTGGGCAATGAGGCTCTGTTTAAACAATATTTATTCGACCAACAATTTGCACATCAAGGTTGGTCGGGGATGGTTTCAGTGGTTGAAGATGCTCCGCAAACTTTGTTGGATCGTAAACATATTTCAACCCATGATTTAATCATTTTTGAATTATTGCTTGAAATTGATGCTCTTGATTATAAGTTCGGGCAAAACTGGGCACCTTTAGGAGCAACTTTTCATGAAAAAATGCCAGATATTTTTGCAGAAGTACATGAAACAGAATTGAGCCAAGTACTGATGATGTGGCAAGATGCTTTTGAGTGGACTTATTACGACCAAGTATTGAAAGGTTTGAAAGTAGAGAAAACACCAAAAGCACAGCCGAAGTCAAAGAGTTTTCAGGCTTTATTTTGTATTGACGACCGTGAATGTTCAATTCGTAGGTATCTTGAAAAAATAGATGAAAACTGTGAGACTTTTGGTACACCCGGCTTTTTTGGAATTGAATTTTACTATCAGCCAGAACACGCCAATTCTTATACCAAGCAATGTCCAGCACCTGTTACGCCAAAGTATTTAATTAAGGAAGTAGGGACAAAGCAAAAAATCAATAAAGACGCACACTTTACCAAACATACGCATTCATTGGTAAGAGGCTGGTTGATTTCGCAAACACTTGGTTTCTGGTCGGCGTTTCGTTTGTTCGTAAATATTTTTAAACCTTCGATGAGTGCTGCGTCGGTGTCTTCATTCAAACACATGGATAAGCATTCGACTCTTACAGTTGAACATACACACGAAGACCACCGCAAAGATGGTTTACAAGTAGGTTTTACGGTAGAAGAGATGGCTCAACGTATCGAAGCACTGCTTAGAAGTATTGGTTTGGTAAAAGATTTTGCTCCTATCGTTTATGTAGTAGGTCATGGAGCAAGTAGTGTAAACAACACACATTATGCTGGTTATGACTGCGGAGCTTGTTGTGGGCGTCCTGGTTCTGTTAATGCACGAGTAGCCAGTTATATGGCAAATCATAAAGGCGTAAGAGCCATTTTAGCTAAAAATGGCATTGTTATTCCAGATGAAACCCAGTTTGTAGGAGCATTGCACGATACTACTCGTGATGAAATTGAGTTTTACGACGAGCAAATTCTTTCACAGAAAAATGCAGCCGACCATTTGATAAATGAAAAAATCTTTATGGAAGGTTTGGATTTGAACGCTAAAGAACGCTCAAGAAGATTCGAGTCGATTGATACTTCATTAGACCTTCAAAAAGTACATGATAAAATTCGTCTTCGTTCGGTTTCATTGTTTGAACCAAGACCAGAATTAAATCATGCTACCAATGCTATTTGTATTGTTGGAAGAAGAGAATTATCGAAAGATTTATTCTTGGACAGAAGAGCCTTCATGAATTCTTATAATTATAAAGTTGACCTCGATGGCAAGTACTTGTTTAATATTTTAAAAGCAGCTGCACCAGTTTGTGGAGGTATCAATTTGGAATATTATTTCTCAAGAGTAGATAATCAGAAATTAGGAGCAGGAACTAAACTTCCCCATAACGTAATGGGCTTGTTTGGAGTAGCCAACGGAATTGATGGTGACTTGCGTCCGGGTTTACCAAGTCAAATGATTGAAGTACACGACCCAATTCGTATGCTTTTCATTGTTGAACATTTCCCAGAAGTAGTGTTAGAAACAATTCAGAGAGCTCCAGAAACTTATGAATGGTTCAGTAACGAATGGGTGCATTTGGTGGCTGTAAATCCTGAAACTCAAGAATTATTCACTTTCAAAGATGGCAGGTTTGTGCACTATCACCCACTTCGAGAAAGTATTGAAGCAATGGCTGAATTAGAGCCTTTATTCGAAACACATCAAGAAAATATTCCAGTTTATTTAATCAAATAAGAATACAATATGACTCAGATACTTCAAATTTTTATTCTTATACCCGTCATAGGTTTTATTATAAGTTTATTAATTCCTGCTAAAAAGGAAGGCGTACTTTCGTGGGTGGCATTCTCGACAGTAGGGCTATATTTATTATTTTTTATTACTTTTTTAGGCTTTTGGTTTGTGGACGGACATCCTACACTCAACCTCAAGGAAATTGTACTTTTCAAATCAAAAGAATATGAATTCTTGATAGACTTTTGCTTTGATAAAATTACGGTGGTGTACTTATTAGTTGGTGCTTTTCTTACTTTCTTAGTAACGATTTACAGCCGTTATTATCTTCACCGTGAGAAAGGCTACAAACGTTTTTTCAATACCATTTTGTTTTTCTATATCGGCTTCAACATCGCTATTTTATCAGGCAATTTTGAAACTTTATTTATCGGTTGGGAAATTTTGGGTATTTCATCCTTCTTATTGATTGCCTTTTACAGAGACAGATATTTACCTGTAAAAAATGCTATCAAAGTATTTTCGGTGTATAGAATTGGCGATATTGGTTTGATACTTGCCATGTGGGCGAGCCACCATTTATTTCACGAGAATATCACTTTCTTGAAATTATTGAATGATGAATTAGTAAGCGAGCATTTGCAAAACCACAGTTTTATCGGTGTCTTTATTTCATTGATGATTTTGGTAGCGGCTTCTGCCAAATCTGCTCAATTACCTTTTTCATCTTGGTTGCCGAGAGCAATGGAAGGTCCAACGCCATCAAGTGCTATTTTCTATGGCTCTTTATCGGTGCATTTAGGCGTATTCTTATTGTTAAGAACTTTTCCTTTCTGGGAACATCAAACTTCAGTTAGAGTACTAATTGCTTTATTAGGTTTATCAACCAGTATTGTAGCTTCTACCATTGCCAGAGTACAGTCTTCTGTAAAAAGTCAGATTGCTTATGCTTCAATCGCCCAAATTGGTCTGATTTTCATTGAAGTATCCGCAGGTTTTGAAGTATTAGCATTGTTTCACTTTGCAGGAAATGCATTCTTGAGAACTTACCAATTATTGGTTTCTCCTTCGGTGGTGAGTTATATGATTCGTGAGCAATTCTACAATTATGTACCTCGTCCGCAAACTATTGAAGATTCATTTCCTAAAAAAATAGAGTACTCTATTTATGTAATGAGTTTGAAAGAATGGAATTTAGACTTATTCATGGATTACATCGTTTGGATTCCACTCAAAAAAGTAGGTAGAAAGTTAGACTTCCTTACGGTAAATAAATTGCTGCTACTTTTTATTCCTGCCTATGTCATTGCTTTTGTTTTGCTGTTCAATCAAGGCAGTTTAACGCCTTTGTTGCATCAATATTTACCGAGTTCATTTGCTTTGATTGGCTTGGTAATGGTTTTGAAATCTTTTTCGGAAAGAAAAAGCCCAAGAATGAGCTGGCTTTTAATATTGATGAATCACTTTTGGATTGCCTTAGCGATTTCTTTCAATGAACATTTCCAAACAGAAGAAGCTATTTTTTATCTCAGCGGAATCGTCATTATGGGTTTGATTGGCTATTTAACTTTAGGTCGATTAGTTTCTTTAGAAGGAAGCGTTGACTTGAATGGTTTTAGTGGTCATGCTTACGAGCATCCAAAATTGGCGATGGTGTTTTTGTGGGCTTGTTTAGGTGTAACGGGTTTCCCAATTACTTCTACTTTTATTGGCGAAGACTTAATCTTTAGTCATATCCACGAAGACCAAATTTTCCTTGCCTTCTTTATTTCATCAAGTTTCATTATTGGTGGTATTTCAGTGATTCGACTTTATGCTCGAATTTTTCTTGGGCCACACATCAAAACGTATCACGAAATTCCTTATAAATCTTCATAGCATACCAATTAGTCATTTAATCCCTAAAAATTATAACGTATTCAAAGTACAAACATTAAAAAAATGGAAGCAAATAATAAATTAAAGACTCCACTTGATGGGTTAGCAGGCTTGAAAGAGAATTTCTCTACGGATGCAGTATCAGGCTTTATTGTATTCCTTTTAGCACTTCCGCTAAGTTTAGGAATTGCCAAAGCTTCTGAGTTTCCCCCAATTATGGGTTTAGTTTCCGCAATTATTGGAGGTATCGTAGTCAGTTTCTTGATGGGTTCAAGATTAACAATCAAAGGTCCTGCGGCAGGTTTAATTGTAATTGTGGCAGGTGCTGTTAATGAATTTGGTGGAGGCGAAACGGGCTGGCATTTAGCTTTAGGTGCAATGGTAGTAGCAGGTTTAGTACAGATAGTATTTGGTGTATTAAAACTTGGAAAATTAGCCGATTTCTTTCCACTTTCAGCAATTCACGGAATGTTGGCTGCGATTGGTTTAATCATTATCGCTAAACAAATTCCAGTATTATTAGATGTTGCTCCAGCAATGACAAAAGGAAAAGGGCCGCTTGAATTAATTGCTTCTATTCCCACTTTCATTGCTAATCTCGACCCTAAAGCCACAGCCATTGGTGTTGTTTGTTTAGCCATTATGCTTTGTTGGCCAATGATTAAAAATCCAATTATCAAGAAAATTCCTGCTCCTTTAGTAGTATTAATTATAGCGATTCCGGCTGAATTAGCGATGGATTTTCAAACTACTGAACCTGCTTACGCTTTAGTACACATTGGTAATTTGTTAGAAAATATTAAAATCAATGTTGATTTTGGAGGATTTGCTCAAACAGGCTTGTTTATAAAATACGTAGTGATGTTTGCTTTGGTGGGTACTTTAGAGTCTTTGCTTACCGTAAAAGCGATTGATATGTTAGATCCATACCGTCGTAAATCGGATGCTAACAAAGATTTAATAGCCGTAGGTGTTGGTAATACTTTAGCCGCTATTTTGGGTGGTTTACCAATGATTTCAGAAGTAGCTCGTAGTTCGTCGAATGTGAATAATGGTGCAAAAACACGTTGGGCAAACTTTTTCCACGGATTTTTCATTTTAGGTTTCGTTTTGTTAGCCTCACATTTAATTGAATTAATTCCGAATACAGCTTTAGCGGCTATGTTGATTACTGTGGGTATTAAATTGGCTCATCCAAAAGAGTTTGTACATACTTTCAATATTGGTAAAGAACAATTATCAATCTTTTTGATTACGATTTTCTTTACTTTATACGAAGATTTATTGGTAGGTATTGGTGCTGGTATTGCTTTGAAAATCATCATTCACTTGTTCAATGGTTTACCGCTTAGCTCATTATTCAAAGCTCCAACATTGGTTTCTTTTGAAGGAGATGAGTACTTGGTAGAAATCGACAAATCGGCGGTTTTCACTAACTACTTGGGCATTAAATCTAAATTGGATGCTATTCCTTCTGGATTTAATGTGACGATTGATTTGAAAAATACAAAAATAGTTGACCACTCTGTAATGGAAAACTTACACCATTTCGAGCATGACTATGTTGAAAATGGCGGTACAGTAAAAATTATAGGACTCGACGAGCATAAGCCTGTTTCTTCACATAAATTGGCGGCAAGAAAAGTTTAAGCTTGATACTCATTTTAGATTAATCATACAGAGTAGTCAATTGATTACTCTGTATCTCCAACATTCTCAGAATTTCCATGAAGAAAATACTTTTTCTCGTGGGTGGTCTTTTATTGTCCATCACGAGCTATACACAGACTTATAAAGACGGAAAATTTTATCTTAATCAAGACGGTTCACAATTTTTAAAAATGACTTTGATGAACCAAACTTGGCTACGCCACAATGAAAACAATCCTGGTTCAACAACCAACGGTTTTGATAAACCTTCTACTACTGATATCGGGATTCGTCGTTTGAGATTGCAATTGTTCGGGCAAATTTCCGACCGTACTTATATCTATTTACAGATTGGGCAAAACAATTTTAATGCTTTATCTGACCGCAAGCAGGGATTTTTTATCCATGATGCCCTTGGTGAATTTGCAGTGGTAAAAAATAAATTATCATTTGGTGGAGGTTTGACAGGTTGGAGTGGATTAGCTCGTTTTGCGGCAGCGGCTGTTGGTGGACAGTTGGGCGTAGATGCACCTTTGTATCAACAAGCAACTAATGACGTAACTGACCAATTTTTGAGAAAACTGAGCGTATATGCCAAAGGGAAACTCGGGGCTTTTGATTATCGTGTAGCGATTTCTGACCCAATGGCTATTCAAAAATCGGCAGGTTTTAATGCAGCTACGGCTTTGACGAAAAACTCAAACTTTTCGACAATGCCTCCTAAATTCCAAACACAAGGATATTTTCAGTATCAGTTTTGGGATAAAGAATCGAACATGAATCCCTATATGGTTGGTACATATCTGGGAACAAAGAAAGTATTCAATGTTGGGGCTGGCTTTATTTATCAGCCAGATGCCATGTGGCATTTAGCGGATAACGGAAAAGATACACTGAAAACTGCGATGACTTTACTGGCGGTAGATGTCTTTTATGATGCACCCATCAACAAAGAAAAAGGTACAGCTTTGAGTGCTTACGCAGCTTTTACTGATTACAATTTTGGTAAAAATTATATCAGAGAAAGTGGTCCTTTGAACCCTTCAACAGGGAATGCCAATGCCTCAGTAATGAATGGTGCTGGAAACAATGCCCCATTGTATGGCACAGGACAAACTTTGTATGGACAAGTAGGTTACAAAATGGCGAATAACTTAATGGGCAAAGCAGGTACTTTAATGCCCTACGCCAGTGTTCAATATTCGAATTATGAAAAACTCTCTGATGCAATGCTGTTTTATGATGCGGGGATAAACTGGCTATTATCAGGGCATACTTCTAAACTTACTTTGGCTTATCAGAGCCGACCTATTTTTACAAGTAATGCTGCTGGCGAGTATCACGCAACAGATAGAAAAGGAGGAGTAATCTTACAATATCAGGTGTTTTTTAATTAAGATATTACTAACACACCTTAATTTTTTAGTTTGTATGTGGTTTAATATTGGATTGGGTTGTCGGCTTCGGCAGCCCAATTTTGTTTATTTTATACTATCTTTACATTCACTGTTGGTTATTTTTTCTGCAAATCAATTAGTTAATTTTTGAATACGACGTTCAGTAGCTCTCTTACACACTTTTATTAAATTCATAATGTATAGATGTTTATCACTTTTTTTATAAAAACTTTTATTTAAAAGTGATAATTTCGGAAAGTCAATCTGTAATTGATTTTTAACAATGAATCCTAAAGCACACTTTCATATTTTTTTGCAAACAATTTGTTTGGTCTTGACCTTACACATAGTGGCTTTGAGTGTGGGAGGGAATGATTATTTACGCCTATTTTCTTCAAAAATTAAATTGACGAACGTAATCAGCAAAGTTGAAAACGAGCAAGATTCAGACACAAGCGATAACCTTCCTGAACTTGATAATGACGACGATTATCCAACTTTAGGGATAGTTTTACCTTTACAAGTATTTGAAAAATACCTTTTAGCGAATATTAGTCATCTACATTCTTCTATTTCTCTTTTCTCGGATTACTCCACCAAAATACTATTGGGTTTTTCTGACGTGATTTTACAACCCCCAAAAGTGACAAGCTGTTTTCTTTCCTAAAAAATTATTGATTTAATGGCAAATTATGTATTACGAACTTTAGTTTGTAATGGTAAAATATTGTATATCAGTATTTTATATTTTGCTATTCTCAAATCTTATTTATTTTCTGTTTCCAAAAAAATCATGTATAAACTAAAATATTATCAATTGTCTTTACTAAAAACAGATTGGAAATCTGGAATTTCCGTGTTTTTAGTAGCCTTACCGCTTTGTTTAGGAATTGCTTTGGCTTCTGGTGCACCGCTTTTTGCGGGCTTATTATCTGGAATCATCGCAGGAATCGTTGTTACTCTTTTGTCTGGCTCTGAAATTTCAGTGAGTGGACCAGCCGCAGGGCTTACTGTAATTGTGGCAACAGCTATCAAAGATTTAGGTTCATATCAAGGTTTTTTAGTAGCGGTAATTTTGGCAGGATTTTTACAAATTGCCTTGGGATATCTGAAAGCAGGCAGATTTAGTGCTTACTTTCCTGAGAGTGTTATTAAAGGAATGTTGGTAGCGATAGGTATGGTAATTATCCTCAAGCAAATTCCTCACGCCTTAGGCGACGATCAAGACTATGAAGGCGAGTTTGAGTTTGAACAAAGTTCTGATAATCAGAATACCATTACTGAATTAATTCGTTCGGTAATTGATTTCAACGATGGAGCTGTTTTAATTGCTATTACTTGTTTGGCTTTATTGATTGTATGGGATTTTGCCTCTAAAAAAAATATTACTTTTTTCAAGCTATTTCCATCAAGTTTAGCCGCCGTTTTGATGGGAGTAGGCATCAATGAATTATATAAACTTTATGCTCCTACTTTATATTTAGGCAATTCACCGATTCACATGGTGTCGATTCCTATTTTCAAGAATTTAAATGATTTCAGCAAAGCATTGGTTTTTCCTGATTTTTCATTTTTAACCAATCCTCAAATTTATAGCATTGCCATTACACTGGCAGTTGTGGCAAGTTTAGAATCCTTACTCAGCCTCGAAGCAGGCGATAGCATCGACCCACAAAAAAGAATTTCTTCATCTGATAAAGAATTAATTGCTCAAGGAGTAGGCAATACTTTGGCTGGCTTTTTAGGAGGCTTGCCTGTTACTTCGGTCGTTGTGCGTACTTCTGCCAATGTTTATTCTGGGGCAAAAACAAGAATGTCGTCTTTGGTACATGGATTTTTATTACTTGCCTCAGTGTTTCTGATTCCAAGCTTGATGAATAAAATTCCTTTATCAGCCTTGGCCGCCATTTTATTAATGGTAGGCTATAAATTAGCCAAGCCTTCTATTTTCTTTAAAGTTTACAAAGAAGGTTACGACCAATATATTCCTTTTGCTGTTACGGTACTTGTCATTATCTTCAAAGACCTACTTTTTGGCATCTTTATCGGTACTTTTGTAGGTTTACTTTTTGTGGTTTTTACCAATTTCCGCTCAGTAATTTCTGTTGTTCGTGATGGAAATAATGTACTGATAAAATTTAATAAGGATATTTCTTTCCTGAATAAACCCAGAATCAAGAATATTTTGATGGATTTGAAAGAAGGTGATGATGTTTTTATTGATGGCTCAAGAGCAAACTTTATCGACCACGATATTTATACCATGCTTTACGATTTCAAACGAAGTTCAAAAGCCAGAGGTATTGAACTTACTTTCAAAAAAGTAAACCGAAAAATACAAGGCGACATCAATCAGTATGAAGCAGATGTAGAAACACTGCATTAGACAGTAAAAAGGCTTGCTTATTCAAACGAATAGGCAAGCCTTTATTTCCCAGATGAAACGTTTAGATAAATAGAATCAAGAATTCTTACGAAAGTTTTATAATCTTCGTCCGATAAATCGCCCCAACCTTGTCGGCGTACTTCTACGACAATGGGATATGTTTCTTCAAATTTTTCACGACCAGCGTCAGTGAGTATAATGTTGAAGCGTCTGCGGTCATTTACTGCCATTTTACGTTCAGCCAGTCCTTTTTTGACCAATAAATCAATAATTCTGGTAACAGTCGGAGCATCCTTAACGGTCATTTCTGCCAGTTCATTTTGGCTAATTCCTTCTGTTTCATGTCTTTTCAAGTGGTCGAGCAAAACCCATTGGTCAACAGTTAAATCAATATTTGAAGCATCTAATTTTTTTTGAAGATTTTGACGAATCTTTTTGATGGTGGTGTCTATTTTGAAAAAATACGCTCTATTATCAGCAGGATTTGTCGTCATAAATATTGAATAAAAAATGTTAAGTACATTAGTTGTTTTAGCAATTGTTAGTATTCAAATTTACAACAAAAAAAATCAAAAAATTAGATTCTCTCTTCTCTATATTTTATGTGGGGTTTTAGTTTTTGCGATACTTGCTTGGTAAAAACGATACATAAAATCATAAATCAATAATTCATGGAATCTTTGATTATCAGCGATGGCTCTATTGATAGAAAGATGGATTTGCGATGATACAAAAGCCAATAATTCCCTATCATTTTTTTGTACTTTTATTTGCTCGATACTCTTGGCGGTTTGAGTCGATTTGAATGCTAAAATCTCAGAGAAAACTTGGTGTTCTGCTGAATTGTTATCTAAAATGGACTCAATATTTTTTCTATTTTCTCTGAAACGTTTGTCAATTTGGAGTTTTAATGATTTATCTACTTTAAATTCTTGGCTAAAACTTTCTTTCAAAAACTTCATTAAGTCCAATTTTTGAAGTAAAGTAAAACCAAAGTCATCCAGAAAAGTATCAATAAGTTGTATCGCAAATTGCCAGCGAAGATGCTCTCGCTCGTCGCCCCAACTTTGCTCAAGCATACTGATAACCGCCAAACTATCTTGAAAGAAAATATCTTCGGCATACTCAATCGCTTCAATGCCGTAGCGTTCAATTTCTCTTTGATAAGTATCAAATTGTGTTTTCCAGATAATATTTTCTTGTTCAAAAGCTTCGATACTTTCTTTTAAAGCTAAGATTACTTTTCCAATTTCTGTTTGATTGACGAGATGCAATCTCAAACGAATGTGTTTTTCAGGGTCGAGGTAGCGAATGAAAAACCATTTATCTATCAGATTTTCTTCTAATAAATTTTCTAAAACAGGTTTGATGCTTTGTGCTAAAATATCATCAGCCGTTTTTGTGCCAGCGTAAAATTTGAGATAAATCCATTCCGAACCTAATGAAAAATTTCTTTCAACAGAAGTTTCTGTACTGTTAGTTTTATCAAAAACTTTTCCTTCATAAACTGTTTTTTTATTCAGCAAAGACGCAATAAACTGATTACAAAAAGGCATTCCCTGTTCGTCTCGAATGATTGCTTTTTCTGGGAAGAACAAGTACTCTTTTAGCTCAATTTTTTCACGATTTTTAATGGCATCCAACCAAGTTTGAATACTCAAAAGATTGTCGGAATCAACCAATAATTCATTGTCAAAGTCAGCTAAAACAAAGCGTTTGGGAAGATTCCATTTTTCTTTAAATTTCTCAAAATCAGCTATTAAACTTTCTTTTTTGCTGCTTAGAAGATGTCTGAAATCTTCTTTTTCAAAGTGCCAAGTAGCGGCTTCTAAAATGATTTTTTTATAAGTAAGTCTGGGTGAAAATTTAATTTTTGGGACAATATTTTGCCAATTAAATTTCAATTGACAGTTTAATCCTTGTTGCTGTAAATCACATAAAAAATGATAAATCGGTAAAGTATCAGCAGAGTAATTATGAGCATTACTAAGTCGTGGAATGATTTCTTTATTGAGTTTTTTTGAACGTAAAACAATGCGATTTTCGATGCTATCTACCGATACTAAAATGTCGTCTAAAGTAATTTGTTGCTTTTTAGGTAGCGAAGATTTTGCCAAATAAGGAATCTCAAAAGACCAAAAAGCAGGATGTAAAAGGATATTCCCAATTCTATTTTCTGGTAAATGAATTACTTCAGCGAAAACAACATTAGGGTTTAAGGCTTGTTCTTTCTGGGTAATTTCATTTACCAAAGCTTTTACATTTTCGTCGGCATGAGCGAATCTTCCCAAAGCACTTACGGCATTTGAACCGCCAACATTTTCGAGATAAATCGCCAAATTTTCATCACCTGTCAATCTGAAACTCAATGAAATTGAAGTGGGTGTTTTGATATTTTTTTGTGCAAAAGCTCTCAGCGTTTTTTCGGATAAACTTACTTCATAGCTATTTTTTTTGAAAGCGTTCAGCCATTCTTGCAATAAGTACTGTTGAAATGGGTTTAGTGACCAAGAAATACTTTGATTCTCATCTTGGGAAAATACAAAACCATCAGCCAAAGGAGTATTATGTTTTTTTCCCGTTTCACCATAGCCGATTCCCGTTTCTGTGTCTAATGCCAATAAAATAGGTACTTCTTGGTTTTGGTATCGTTGCGTAAATTTTTGGATAAAATGCTCTTGGTTTTTATTTGGAGTGGCTTCACTCAAAGGAATCAACAACTCCAATATTTCTTGTAATTGTTCTTGTAATTCAATTTGAAGTGTATTTTGCTGAAAAACTTTTACCAAATCTGTTTGAAACAATTTTCCTTCATCAATCGGAATTGTAAATTGCTCAAGGGTTTTGATAATCTTTTGATAAGCATTAATCTCATTAATTTTTTGATTATCAATTGTTTGTAATTGTGCCATGATACTTTCGAGAATACTTGAAAATGTATCATCAGCTTCTATTTTCTTTAAAGTATTAATTACATCTTGAACAAATGAAGTACTGGTGATGGCAGGTTCGAGCTCATGAATCATCAATTGAGCATCAATTAATTGAACAATAAAATCTTCGGCTTCTTCTTCTGTAATGTCCTCATCAATCAATTGCGGAATAATTTCTTCAATTTTAGCTCCATTTTTACAAGCCTCCAATACCAAAGCAATGTACTCTGAATACTCAAAAGCTGAAAGTTGATGCGTTCTTTTTCCATCTAAATACTTATATTCAACATAGCGAATTTCTGAACCAATTTGATAAATACTTGAGTTGGGAAAGAAAAGTAATTGCTTTTTAATAGCTGGAATTTCTGCCAAAAACTGGGCTAAAGCTCCTGCAAAGTGCATATCCAAACGAGTACTTCTCTGTATATCGGTACTTAGTATCAATTCCGTTTTTTCATCCCAATTCACTACGGCACAGCCTGCAAACATCCCAAAAGGCGTACATCTGCTACTCATTCGACTGTAATACTTCGTTAGCGAAAAAATGATTTTTTGTACTTTTTTAGGGTCGTTGATAGCACCTTGTTCCCACAATTTTGCTTCATGAAAAAGTAGGGGAGAAGCCAAGTAAAGAGCCTCCGCAAAGGGCGGATGTGCCATCATGTTTTTTAGAAACGATTCCGAAATATTATCAGCAAAGGGTAGGGCGGGAGTTCTGACAATCAGTTTTTTCAGAAATTGATATGTATTCGACATTAATTGAGACGCTAATTGGTTTGACGGTTTTCCAAAATTAACCTTTAAAGCGGAAAATTGTATCTTTAAATGTTGGGTTTCCATGATTTTCTATTCATGATGAGCCTAAAACACTTAACATCAGTTATGTTTATGAGTTTACTCATAAATACCCAAGCCTTTCAAAAGTATCTTGTGGTTGTAAATTTTTAAAAGTATATTTAAGTATTGTCCTCAGTATTTTTCACTTCTAATTTACGATTCACGCAAGCTTCCCTAAATTATTGAAAATATGCAAGCAAATAATTTTGATGTTAGAGGTTTAACTTCAGAACAAGTACAAAAAGCCAGAGATAAGTACGGAATCAATCAGCTAAAGTACAAACAAGTAAATGGTATTTGGCACGACATCGTAAGTTTGGCACAAGAACCGATGATTATTTTGCTGTTGGTAGCAGCGGCTATTTATTTAATCGGTGGCAATATTGGTGATGCTATTTTTCTGGCTTTCGCCATCGTTTTTGAAGTAGCGATTTCATTGTATCAAGATTCCAGAAGTCGAGATGCTTTAAGCAAATTGAAGGAGTTTTCGCAGCCTAATTGTAAAGTCATTCGTGACGGTGAAGTACAAGAAATTAAAAGTGAAGAATTAGTCATTGGCGACAGCGTGATGCTTGAAGAAGGTTCTTCGATTCCGGCCGATGCTGAAATCGTTTATTCCAATGATTTTTCGGTAAACGAATCTATTTTAACAGGAGAATCTTTGGCAGTATTAAAGTTTTCCTTGAAAGAAAACAATCAGATTTTTAAAGGAACAGCCGTGGCAAGTGGCATGGCAATAGCAACGGTAACAGCGATAGGAAACGAAACCAAGCTTGGGAAAATCGGGAAAAGTTTGGAAAGTATCGAAGAAGAAAAAACACCTTTAGAATTACAAATCAACAATTTTGTAAAGAAAATGGTGATTATCGGTGCGGTTGTTTTCATTATTGTTTGGCTGATAAATTACCTGCACACACATTCGGTTTTAGATAGTTTGCTAAAATCGCTAACGCTTGCGATGAGTATCATGCCAGAAGAAATTCCTGTGGCTTTTACTACTTTCATGGCTTTGGGGGCTTGGCGTTTAATGAAACTGGGCATTGTAGTGAAGCAAATGAAAACCGTTGAAACCTTGGGAAGTGCTACGGTAATTTGTACTGATAAAACAGGCACGATAACTGAAAACAAAATGACTTTGGCTAAACTGTTTGTACTCAGTACGCAAAAAACTTCTAATCCTGATGATAACGACCAGTTGAACGACGAGGAAAGAGACCTGATAAGTGTAGCAATGTGGGCAAGTGAACCTATTCCCTTCGACCCAATGGAAATAGCTTTACACGATGCTTATACCAAATTGATTGATAATGATATTCGCCCACAATTTCAATTAATTCATGAATATCCTTTAGGAGGCAAACCGCCGATGATGACCCACATTCATCAAGACCAATCGGGTAAGCGTATTATTGCCGCCAAAGGAGCTTTAGAAGCCATGATAGAAGCTTCTAATCCCTTGAATCATGAGGAAAAACAACAACTTGAGCAAGCCGTTGAAAATTTCTCGAAAGAAGGTTATCGAATTTTAGGCGTAGCCGAAGCAGATTTTATTGGTGATGACTTTCCAGAAGCTCAACAAGATTTCCCTTTTACTTTGAAAGGAATTGTTGCATTTTACGACCCACCGAAAGCCAACATCGAAAAAGTATTGAATGATTTTTACAAAGCAGGCATTACCGTAAAAATTGTTACGGGCGACAATGCAGCTACAACTGCTGCCATTGCCAAACAAATTGGTTTCAAAGGCTATGATAAAAGTATTACAGGCGATGAATTGATGAAACTTTCTGATGAAGACTTGCAAAAAGAAGTAAGCAAGATTCAAGTATTTACTCGGATGTATCCAGAAGCGAAGCTTAGAATTATCAATGCTCTGAAAAAGAACAACGAAATTGTAGCCATGACTGGCGATGGCGTAAATGACGGCCCAGCCTTGAAAGCTGCTCACATCGGTATTGCAATGGGCAAAAAAGGTACTGAAATTGCTAAAGAAGCGGCATCTTTGATTTTGTTGGAAGACGATTTATCGAAAATGGTAGAAGCAGTGGCAATGGGCAGAAAAATCTATACAAATCTCAAAAAAGCCATTCAGTACATCATTTCAATTCATATTCCTATCATCCTTACGGTGTTTATTCCTTTGGCTTTGGGCTGGTTGTACCCGAATATTTTTTCACCAGTTCATGTAATTTTCTTAGAATTAATCATGGGGCCTACTTGTTCGATTATTTATGAAAACGAACCACTTGAAAAAAATCTGATGACCAAAAAGCCTCGTCCTGTAACCGATACTTTTTTTAGTTGGAAAGAACTCGCTACCAGTATTGTTCAAGGTTTAGTCATTACTTTAGGAACGCTTTCGGTGTATCAATATGCTGTTGCTCAAGGTTTTGATGAAGCCATTACTCGAACGATGGTTTTCACCGTACTGATAGCAGCTAATATTTTATTGACTTTGGTGAACCGTTCTTTTTACTATTCAATTTTTACAACGATTCAATATAAAAATAATTTAGTGGTTTTAATCATCGGTTTAACGATGCTTTTGATGGCAATACTTCTTTTTGTTGAGCCTTTAACACATTTTTTTGGTTTTGAAATGTTGAATCTAAGCCAAATTTCGATAGCTATACTAACAGGATTTGTGAGTGTAATTTGGTATGAAGTAGTGAAAGGAATAAAACGTTTGAAGTAAACTTGAGAAGTTCATAAACAAAAAAGCTACTGTGTGAACAGTAGCTTTTTTGTTTTTTCTATTTGAAAAATGATGTCAATATAATTTGAATGATGAGTGATTTAAACTGAAGTTTAAATCACTCATCATTCAAAACTCAAAATACCTCATTCAAATTATCCAACTGAACCTTCTAATGAAACAGCTAAAAGTTTTTGAGCTTCCACTGCAAATTCCATTGGTAATTGGTTCAATACTTCTTTAGCATAACCGTTTACAATTAAAGCAACGGCTGCTTCGGTAGAAATACCACGTTGGTTACAGTAGAACAATTGGTCTTCACCAATTTTAGAAGTAGTAGCTTCATGTTCTACGGTAGCAGTTTTATTTTTTACTTCAATGTATGGGAAAGTATGAGCTCCGCAACGGTCGCCCATCAGCAAAGAATCACATTGCGAGAAGTTACGAGCGTTGTCAGCACGTTTCATTACTTCTACTAATCCACGATATGAATTCTGAGATTTTCCTGCTGAAATACCTTTAGAAACAATTCTTGACTTGGTATTTTTCCCAATATGCACCATTTTAGTACCTGTATCGGCTTGTTGCATATTGTTGGTAACAGCTACTGAATAAAATTCTCCGATTGAATTATCTCCCTTCAAAATTACAGAAGGATATTTCCAAGTAATTGCTGAACCAGTTTCTACTTGTGTCCAAGAAATTTTAGAATTTGCACCGTCACAAATACCACGTTTTGTTACGAAGTTATAAATTCCGCCTTTTCCTTCTTTATCGCCCGGATACCAGTTTTGTACTGTTGAATACTTCACTTCTGCATCTGCATGAGCAAAAATTTCAACTACCGCTGCGTGTAATTGGTTTTCGTCACGCTGAGGGGCAGTACAACCTTCTAAGTAACTTACATAAGAACCTTCGTCAGCTACAATCAAAGTACGTTCAAACTGACCAGTACCTGCGGCATTGATACGGAAATAAGTAGAAAGTTCCATTGGGCAACGAACACCCTTTGGAATATAACAGAAAGAACCATCAGTAAATACAGCGGCGTTGAGGGCTGAAAAGAAATTATCTTTTACTGGCACAACTGAACCTAAGTATTTTTTAATTAATTCTGGATGTTCTTGAATTGCTTCAGACATCGAGCAGAAGATGATTCCTCTTTTTGCTAAATCTGCTTTGAAAGTAGTTGCTACCGAAACCGAGTCAATAACGGCATCAACTGCCACGTTTGACAAACGTTTTTGTTCGTTTAATGAAATACCTAATTTCTCGAAAGTACGACGCAACTCTGGGTCAATATCATCTAAAGATTCTAATACTTTCGCTTGTTTAGGAGCTGAATAATATTTTATTGCTTGATAATCAACAGGTTGGTAATGAACATTCGACCACTTCGGTTCTTCCATCGTCACCCAAGTACGATAAGCACTTAGGCGTAAATCTAACATCCATTCTGGTTCGTTTTTCTTTTTAGAAATGAGTCGAATCACATCTTCGCTCAAACCTGCTGGTACTTCGTCTGTCTCGAAATGACTTTCAAAACCATATTTGTACTCCGAGGAGGTTACTTCCTCTAATATATCAATTTCTTCTTTTGCCATTGCTTTAAGTAGTAATTATCTTACAAAAATAAACCAAAAACTTGAAGAAAAGTTCTGTTGTTTAGAATTTTTCTAAAAAGGGTACACAAATCTTCAATGATTGAGGCTTCTGCCAAGCTCAGATTTTACTATTTTATTCCAAAAGGAACAGAACGGTTTACAGTTTCTTCTAATGAAATAAATGTTTCCGTTCTCTGAATCCCCTGTACTTTCTGAATTTTATCATGTAGTACTTCTCTCAAGTGAACAGTATCTCTACAAACAATTTTGGCAAAAATGGAATAAATCCCCGTTGTATAATTAATACTCACCACTTCTGGAATTTTCATTAAATGTTCCGCTACTTCTGCGTACAGCGAACTTTTATCTAAATAAATCCCCAAAAATGCAGAAATATCCCAGCCTAACTTTGTATGGTCAATTACTAATTGCGAACCCTTTACTATACCCGCCTGTTCCATTTTTCCCATTCTAACATGAACAGTACCGCCAGAAACATTAATTTTTTTACCAATTTCTGTATATGGAGTAGTAGCATCAAGCATCAAAAGCCCTAAAATTTTCAAATCTGTTTCATCAATTTCTACATTTTTTTCCATGTCATAAGTATTTAAACTCAATAAAGATTTAAATTTTTTCAAAAAAAGATACTTTTAAAAAGTAATTATTAACAATATTGTAATATTAATAACGTGAAATTAAAAATAATGTAAATTTTTAGTTTTTTTTATGTAAAATTTGCAAAACATTTTAAAACCTTATAACTTTGCATTGTCAAGTTGAAAGAAACACAATGACAACCACACTGTAGGGTGATGAAATTTGGCAGACGTACCCTCCTGTCTCGGGGGTGGTGAACATGAAATAAAGTAAGTGTAATGCCCATCGCAAGATGGACTGGGGTTGACCACCAGACTTTGTACTTTACCTAATCACACCGTGGAGGTTCGAATCCTTCTCCTACAGCCAATTATTTGATTTTTTTGAGAATAAATTGCTTGTTGAAGCGAAAATTATTATTACCTTTATTCTCAGATTATCAAATTGACTACAAGATATCAAGTAGTTTTATTTGGTTTTTAGTTTGTTGATGAAGTGTAATTCAAAAAAGCAGTCTTTGTAAGTCTGCTTTTTTTGTTTTTTATATTACCTCAAAACAATTTTTTTAAAAGTGACTGATAAAAAACTAAGGAGTTTTCTCTAAGTATTTGCTATCAATCACTTTTGGGGTTTTTCGGGTTTAATCACGCTTTCTGTAAGCTCTTCCGTACTTCTTTTTCATTTCTTCAGCGTGATTTCTTCTTACATTCACTTTTTTATTTTTTTCTGATTTCTCATGAAAGGCAGCTCCAGCGTCTTCTCTTTTTGGTGCTTTCACTTGAATCGTTTTCATGGCTACTCGCTCTACTTCTTCAGGCAAAATTTTTGTTGAAAGTTCTACTTCTTCGGGTAAAGCAAGCAATGGAATCTGATAATTCATCAAATTTTCGATGGTATTGAGGTATTCCTTTTCTTTTTCAATAACAAACGAAATCGCTATGCCTTTTCTTTCTTTTCGCCCTGTTCTTCCTATTCTGTGAATATAATTTTGTGGAGTTTCGGGTAAATCGAAATTAATTACATGACTAACTTCTGCTACATCCAAACCTCTGGCAATTATATCGGTAGCAATGAGTACTCTGCATTCGCCTGAATGAAATTTATTTACACTGTCAAAACGGTGTTTTTGAGCTTTATTCGAGTGAATGACGGCAATTGTGTCATTTTGTTCTGGATTCATTTGCTCGTACAAAACATCTGCTAAGTGTTTGGTTGATACAAAAACCAATACTTTGCTCATGCTTTCATCCTTTTCCAAGAGTAAATTCAAGAAATTAACTTTGGTGAAAAAATTCGGTACTTCGTAGTAAGATTGACTGATATTTTCGAGTGGAGTACCAACTGGTGTAGCTTCAACTCTTATTGGACTATTGAAATAGTCTTCAATTAATTGTTCTACTTCTTCGTTGAGTGTAGCAGAGAAAAGTAAATTTTGTCTTCGCTGAGGCAATCTTTCAAAAACGTGTTTCAATTGAGCTCTGAATCCGAGATTTAACATTTCATCAAATTCATCAATTACTAATTTTTTTACAGATTTGCCAGAAAAAGCACCTACCGAGATTAAATCCACTAATCTGCCGGGAGTTGCTACTAAAATATCTGCTCCTTCTAATAAATCTGCTACTTGTTGTTTGGTATTTACGCCACCATATACGCCCAAAACTTTATAACTCATGTAAGTCAAGAGTTTTTGAGCTTCTTCAACAATTTGAACAACCAATTCACGAGTTGGCACAATGATGACTAATTGTGGTTCTCTTTCTTTAGAAAACTTCATTTGGCGAATACAAGGCAATAAATAAGCGTAGGTTTTGCCTGTACCTGTTTGTGCAATTCCGCAAACATCTTTCCCCGACATTACCACAGAAAATACTTTTTCTTGGATAGCCGTTGGTGAAGTAAAGCCCAAATCGTCGAGGGCGTTTAATAACTGTTTATTTAAATTTAATTCTTCAAAAGTCATAATTCATCTTAATTATTCTACAAAGGTAGTTTGAAACTTTATGAAAGATAAATTAAAGGAGAAATATCGTATTGAGCTTTCGGCGTTTAACAAGATTTTTATTTACTTTACGCTGAGGAGTATGTGAAAAATAACAGTCCTTATCGGAAAATTCACAATTCATCACTCATAACTCTTACTTACTAAAGCAAAAAGTCCTCAATTAATTAAAATTGAGGACTTTTTGCTTATTCTAATTGTTTTCTGAAATCCAAAATCAGACATCAGAAATCAAAAATCTATTTCAAATCACCTTTTTTCAAAGCATCAACTGCGAAAGCTGCGGCTCTTGCAGTAAGTGCCATGTAGGTAAGTGAAGGGTTTACGCAAGAAGCAGAAGTCATAGCAGCACCATCTGTAACGAATACGTTTTCAGCACCCCAAACTTGGTTATTTTTATTTAAAACAGAGTTTTTAGCATCTGTACCCATACGAGCAGTACCCATTTCGTGAATACCGATACCCAAGTGTTTAGATTGGTCGTCGTAAGGACTAACGTTTTTGAAACCAGCTCTTTCCAACATTTCTGCGGCGTCGTTTTTCATATCAACACGCATTTTCAATTCGTTGTCACCATAAGCAGCGTCAAAAACAAATAATGGCATACCCCATTTGTCTTTTTGGTTAGGGTCAAGTGTCATTCTGTTTTCTGGATTTGGAATTACTTCACCAAAACCACCGATATTGAATGTCCATTTGCCCGGATAGCTTAATGAATCTTTGAATTCAGCACCAACACCAATTTCGCCAGCACCACGTCCCCAATCTTCACGAGAACCGCCACCTTGATAACCGAATCCACGAACATAATCACGTTTGTCAGAACCCCAGTTACGGTATCTTGGAATGTAAATACCATTTGCACGACGACCGTAGTAATAATCGTCTTCCATTCCTTCAAATTCACCAGAAGCACCTACTGCCAAGTGGTGGTCCATGATGTTACGTCCTAATTGGTCTGATTCGTTACCCAAACCATTTGGATGGCGTTTTGATTTTGAATTTAGAAGAATACCTGTTGATGGGAATGCAGAAGCATTTAAGAAAATGATTTTTGCAAAGTACTCAATAGATTGTAAAGTATTTTGGTCAACTACTCTTACACCTACGGCTTTACCTAAATTATCGTCAAAGATTATTTCTTGAACGATAGCGTCTGGACGAAGTGTAAGATTTCCAGTTTTTACAGCAGCAGGAAGTGTTGAAGACTGAGTTGAGAAATACCCACCATAAGGACAGCCCATCATACAACGGTTACGGAATTGGCACTGCGAACGACCCAAATCATAAGCAATTTTAGATTCACCTGTTAAGTGTGCAGTACGTCCCATAATTACGTGACGAGTACCAAATTCTTTTTCAATTCTTTTTTTGAATTCCTTTTCCAAGGCATTCATATTCATTGCTGGCAAGTAAAAATCACTGTGCGGCAATACGTCTAAATTATCTTTATTTCCGCTGATACCTGCAAATTTCTCAACGTGGTCGTACCAAGGAGCTAAATCTTTGTAACGAATAGGCCAGTCTGTACCAATACCTTCTTTAGCGTTTGCTTCAAAGTCGGCTTCATTCCAACGATATGACTGACGACCCCACATAACAGAACGTCCGCCAACGTGGTATCCACGAATCCAGTCGATTGGCTTTTTCTCGATAATTGGATTGTCTTTATCGTTTTCAAACATATCTCTCCAAGGTTCATTTACTGTATAACCAGTACGAACGCCAATGAAATATTCTTCAGCCGATTTGTTATCAACTCTACCACGGTGAGGGAATTCCCACGGAGCTTTGGTAGCGTTGTGATAATCCTGAATATGTTTGAGGTCACGACCTCTTTCGAGCATGATAACTTTTAAACCTTTTTCTGTTAATTCTTTGGCAGCCCAACCGCCTGATATTCCTGAGCCAACAACGATGGCATCGTAGGTATTTGCTTTAGTTCCTTTTCCTGTAATTTCCACTTTCGTATGAATTTGTAATTGAGTGAATGATGAATTAGTGATTTTGATAAGTAAGCGATACTTAATTCACTAATACGGTTTTGTAAATGTCAATGAGTAAAATGTATTAGCTCATTGCCCAAGCTTTCTGACCTTTCTGTAATTTAATAGGTTCATACTTGCCCGGTACTTCCAAAAACTCTAATGCTTTAGTAGCACCAGGTTCAGAGGTAAAGTAACCTAAAACCGTTAAGTCTTTCATGATTTTCCAAAATTCAGAGCGTTCTTTGGCAGCGTCTTCAGCTTTGATTAAAGCTAATTTTTGAGCAGGAGTCGCTTTAGCAAAATCAGTACCATTTGCTTTTTCTGAATCTTCATTCAATTTGTCCAAGCCAGCAAAAAAAGCTTTTTGTTGTTCTTCTTTGAAGCAATCTTTCAACATCATTTGAATAAATTCAGGTACTTTAGCTTCAATGGCACCGGGAGTTGATGTTTTTGGTAGAATAATCTCAGCAATTTCTGCCAACATCGAACTTTGTTCTTCAGAGAAGCTGAGTGCAGTACCTTCTGAACCAGCACCAGACTTACAACCTTCTAAAACTGTTGCCAGTGTACTTGCCGAAAGGATTCCTCCCATCATCAAAGCCACTCTGGCAATTGCGTCTCTTCTTTTCATGTATATCTAAATTTTTGTTTACAATTCAGTTAATTCGTAAAATTACATTTATATCGTAGATTCTTGTATTTTTTTTTGACAAACTGCAAAAATCAAACCATGTAAAACAGTATAGTACTCTTTTTGCCAAATAAAATTGGGTTTTGATACTTCTAATACAGGGTATCCGCATTAAAAATAACTTAAAAACGTCTTTAAGGCTTGTTTGTTTTATTTTTATGTAGCTTCTTGCAACGAAAAAAAATATCCAACAATGAAAATTAAGTTAATATTGATTCTTTTCTGTTTGACATTCTCTTTTGGAATCAACGCACAGAAGAAAAAACCAGCCAAGAAAGCTCCAAATGCCAAAGTAGCTAAAATTGATTCTACCGAACTTCTTAACAAAAACCAACTCAAAGCAGGTATCAGTCAAGCAAAAGACGTTTTGGAGGCAAGTCTCAACCCTAAAGACCAAACTGCTAACCAAAATGGTGAAAAAAGATTTTATGATGCTTACAAACTCTTTTTGCGTGCTGGTGACGAATTGTTTTTAGAACATTCTTCTACTGCTTTTAGAGTAATGTTGAGCCTAAAAACACCTGCTAAAGACAAGCAAGAACTTAGTTACGACTCTCAGCCATTTCAAGGAAATAGTTTCAATAAATTTCATTACGTTGCCCCAGTAACGGGTACTTATACTTTGTTGGCGACTTCAATGGACGCTGGACAGTTGGGTAAGTACAGAATCGAGAAAACTATTACAACGGCCAATGCCATTGAAGCTGATTTAGACCCTGCTTTTGCCAAGCAATTCAAAGCATTGGTAGCGGCAAGAAAAGATAATTTCAAGAGTATCACGGGTGAAAAATTAAAAACTGACAAGAAAGAAGTTAAAAAAGATAAAACCGCTGGCGTAGAACGTTTTAAAACTTCTTTTGAATTAGTGGCTGGAAAACCTGCTCAGATTATCCAAGAAAATGCAGGACAAGCTTCTAATTTTAAAACGGTTTTATTTGAAACTGAAAATGAGGAGGAGGCAAAAACGTATTTTGAGCAACTGAAAAAACAGATTCAAGTACTTTCAAGAAATTGGACTGAACAAAGTAATACGGATGTGGCTTATAGCTCATCGTCGGATACTGATTTTATTACTTTAAAAGTAAACACCATTCCGCCTGCGAAGAAAAAACAAAAACCTCTTTTTCAGGTTGAATTTGTCTATAATTAATCCTTGATTTTTGAATTATAAGTATCAAACTTGCGTTTTGGTATTACTGATGGCATGAATAAAAACTGTTTGTTTTTTCATGCCATTTTTTATACAACATAAAAC
Source organism: Arcicella rigui (assembly GCF_034929435.1). NCBI lineage: Bacteria > Pseudomonadati > Bacteroidota > Cytophagia > Cytophagales > Flectobacillaceae > Arcicella > Arcicella rigui. Next base: position 188,877 of record NZ_JAYFUM010000008.1, on the reverse strand, counting down.
CTGAAAATACATTCACTATGCAAACAGCTTTGATAACAGGGGCAAACTCTGGCATTGGTTTGGCTACGGCAAAGGCTTTGGTTCTTGAAAAATTTGAATTGATTTTATTAGTTAGAAGTAAGGAAAAAGCAGACGCTACGTTGAGCGAAATTTTAAAAGTTGCCCCAAACACAAAAATTGACTTTTTCTTGGCAGATTTATCTGACTTAGCTTCGGTGAAAAAAGCTGCCGAAGAGATAAAAGCCAAGTACGAAAAAATCGACCGCTTGATTAACAATGCTGGTTACTCGCCTGTGGGAATTTATTTTACCAAAGATGGTTACGAGAAATCATTTGTGGCAAATCATTTAGGACATTTTGTGCTGACTTTGAATCTGATTGATTTACTCAAAAAATCTCCTGAAAGTAGAGTCATCAATGTGTCTTCTGCGGCTCATGCTTTAGGAAAAGTAGAGCGTCTTTTTCAGAAAAACAATACAAAGCTGTCTGACATGGGGGCTTATGGCGATGGAAAATTAGCCAATATTTTATTCACCAAAGGTTTGGCAAAGTATTACAAAGATTCTTCGATAACGGCTTACAGTCTGCATCCGGGCGTGGTGAAATCCAATTTCGGAAGTGATATGAACGGATTATTGAAAGTAGGTTTTGCTTTAGCTCGTCCGTTTATGATTTCGGTAGAAAAAGGTGCGGCTACTTCCATCTATTTAGCAACGACAGATTTACAGGATTTAAGATTCAGAAATGGCTATTACTTCACCAAATCAAAACCAGCTTCTACGCTAAACAATGGTATCACACCCGAAAGTATAGAGTGGTTTTGGGAGAAAAGTTTGGAAGCGGTTAAGGAGATATGAGTTTTGAAATATGAATTATTTAAACCTTCTTCTTATAAGGTATGGATTATTTCACCAACTAAGAAGAAGGTTTAAAATGGGTTTACTAAAATATTCACAACTCACTCATTCACTCAATCACAATTAATTAAGCTGGCATCGTTGGGCGGACTTCTATTTTACTTGGTAAAGTTCTTGCTGGCATTTTGATTAAATCTGCTACAATTTGCCCAATGTCTTCTGGTTGAATTTTCCACGCATCTTTTTCAGAAGGCGTATGTCCGTTGAAATGTGTCGCTACCGAACCTGGCATTACGGTTGTTACTTTGATGCCGTCTTTTCTTAAATCCATCATGATAGCTTGCGAAAAACCTACTACACCAAATTTGCTTGCATTGTATGCACCGCCGTTCGCAAAGAAATTTGTTCCTGCCAAGCTTGAAATCGTGATAAAATATCCTTTTGTTTCTTTCAAAGCAGTGTAAGACGCTTTGATGCTATTGAAAGTACCTGTTAGGTTGATGTCAATGGTTTCTTGCCATTGTTCAGCAGTCAGGTCTTGAATAGGAGCGAAGTGTCCGACACCAGCGTTGGCAATCACATAGTCTAAGTGTCCCCAAGTTGCGATGATTTTCTCTACCGCATTGGTCTGTGAAGCCAAGTTTCTTACATCTGATTCAATGCCAATGGCAAATCCTTCATTGATTTTATTCAATTCAGCAGCGGCTTCGTCGGCACTAGTTTGTGTACGACTGGTAATTGCTACTTTGATTCCTTCTTTGATGAGTACTTCGGCAATGCCGTATCCGATTCCTTTTGAACCTCCTGTGATAAGAGCAACTTTTGTCATGTTGATAAAATTTAAAATAAGTATCACGGATTTCCAATCCGTATTTAGTGCTGACGGATTGGAAATCCCTTGTACATTCAACCTCTGTACTGGTGAAAAAGTTTCTTAGCGAGTAGGTTGCTCAAGATGAATAATAGGATGGAACAAATAAACATGAGTCATCCCGAATTTTTCTTAAAATAGAGACTTACATAAAGTTCAAACAGGATAGCCTCGGAGAGGCAAAATATCGGTAGGAGAAACATTTATGGTAAAACATCCCCTTCAAGCCCCATCGGGGCGGAATATTTCGCCCCGATGGGGCTTGAAGGGGATAAAACAAGACATATCTACCGATATAGTGTTCCTAACGGAACTATAATCAAACAAAAAAGCGGTCAAAATTAGTTTTTCGACCGCTTTTTTGTGATTTTAAAATTCGGAATGACTCATGTTTAATGCTTTTCTACGGATTGGAAATCCGTGGTACTTATTTTTTCTTTTTCCATAAATAGAAAACAGGAATACCTAAAGCTACAATGCCAACGCCTGCCCATGAAGGAATAGGTTTGTAAATCAATAAATTGATACAAAGACCAGCCGCAAACAAAAGATAAATCGCTGGAATGACTGGATAACCAAAAGCTTTGTAAGGTCTTTGTGCATTCGGTTGTTTTTTACGCAAAACAAAAACCCCGAAAATCGTAAGGATATAAAATACCAAAATGGCAAAAACTGTATAGTCTAACAAATCGCCATAAGTACCACTCAAACACAATAAACAAGCCCATCCGCACTGAATCCATAATGAAAATGCAGGTACTCCTTTTCTATTAAGTTCGCCCGCTTTTTTAAAGAAAAGTCCGTCTTTCGCCATCGCATAATAGACTCTCGCTCCTGATAAAATGATACCATTATTACAGCCAAAAGTTGAAATCATAATAAAAATAGCCATGATGATAGTCGCAGGATTTCCGAAAATCATCTCTGCGGCTGCCGTTCCTACTCGGTCGTTGGTAGCAAACATAATTCCTCTTGAAAGCGTATCTTCCGCATTCGGATGTCCTTGCACAGGCAAAAGCATCAAGTAAGCAACGTTAGCCAAAATGTATAAAGCACTTACCGTTAGTGTTCCGTACAATAAACTTAATGGAATATCACGCTTTGGGTTTTTCATTTCACCTGCCGTGTAAGTAACGTTATTCCAAGCCGAAGAAGAAAACAAAGGACCAATCAAAGCCAAGCCCATTGCCGACCATAAACCTATGCCCGACAAGTATTCGTAATCCATGATTTTGCCGTTTTCCCAAATAATTTTTACGGGACTCCAGAAATCAATAGAATTGATTGCCCACATTCCTTTTTTAGGGTCTGAACCCACGATGATTCCGACAACAGCCAAGCCCAATAAAGCTCCGATTTTGGTAACTGTAAAAACTAATTGTACCAATTTTGCATTTTTTACGCCTTGTACATTTACAAAAGTCAACAATAAAATGAGGGCGATAGCTAATAATTGTTGCGTATCAAAAAATAAGAATTGGTGTTTTTCGTCAGTGCCAATAATATCAGGCAATAAAACGCCTGTGTATTTAGCAAAAGCCACGGCTACGGCAGCGATAGTACCCGTTTCGATAACCAAGAAGGTTGTCCAGCCAAAAAGAAAACCCGTTAAAGAATTATAAGCTTCACGGAGGTAAACATATTGTCCGCCAGCGTTGGGCATCATGCCAGCCAACTCGCCATAAGACAAAGCCGAAATCAGTGTGATAACGCCAGTAATTCCCCAAGCGAGCAATAAATAACCGGGAGAACCTAAATTTCGAGTAACATCTGCGGAAACGATAAAAATACCAGAGCCAATCATAGAGCCAATGACAATCATAGTAGCATCCAATAGACTAAGTTCTTTTTTAAGTTCCTGTGAAGTAGTGGGAGAAGTATTTTTTTCCATTAAGGATTGATTGGTTTTTTGGTTGATTAACAAACTTAACGAAAGAAGGCTTGATTTCAAAATTTGATTTTCTGCCTTTGAGCGAGACGCTCTTTTTTCTTTTGGGTAGTAGGAGAACCTACTACCAGTGGCGGGTACTCAGATTTCTTGAGCTTCAATACAGGTTGGGCGAGCTGTTACTCCGATTTTCTGGGCTTCAATACAGGTTGGGGGAGCTATTACTCCGATTTTCTGAGCTTAAATACAGGTTGGGCGAGCTATTACTCCGATTTTCTGGGCTTCAATACAGGTTTGGCGGGCTGTTACTCCGATTTCTTGAGCTTCAATACAGGTTGGGTGAGTTGTTACTCAGATTTTCTGGGCTTCAATACAGTTTGTGTGAGTTGTTACTCCGATTTTCTGAGCTTCAATACGGTTTAGCGAACTGGTCGTAGAAATGCTTTGCTTAATCTACGATTAGTTGTGAACCAAACAAAAACGCCCAATCTTTAACCTAAAGATTGGGCGTTTTTGTTTATTATCAATTAGCTTATTGTTTACATCCGCTATAATCTACCGTAAAAACGTAGTTTTTATCGCTCAAACGTTTTATATTAGGATTGTTTACATGGTCAGGTTTGTAAGACGCTCCCGTACCTAAGTCAACAGCAACGCCCACCAATCCCCAAGAAATTAGACTTAGAACAAAGTTCCCAGTTCTAAAGGTATTATTAAATGTTTGAGTTTGAGGAGGACAACCTTCTTGTTTCAATTCAACGTTTAGAGGTCTGTTTCTTGGAAAAAGCCCTGTGGCTTCACCATTACCTAATTTTTGTCCATCTACATAAATTTCAGCATTGGCATGGTCTTTTGCCACTATTTGTGCTTGGTATTTACTACCCCCAAACATTACGCCACAGCTATTAAGCAATACAACACAGGCTCCCATAGAAAGGAATAGAGTAAGTTTTTTTTTCATGATTGAATTTTGATTGAAGTAATAGAATTTTCATTTGTAAGACAATTACATTTATTGATTCCCTATACACAAGTGACAAAAAATGCTTTACAAACGCAATTTATTCAATAAATTCAGTTTATCACCTCTTATTAGTGTTAAATTATCTGTTCCCAAGGGTACATATTTTCAAGCATTATGGTATTAATACAATCCAATTTACGACAGTGAACGTAACAAAATACAACTTACTGTTATTATGGAATTTGTATTTACGTGCCATAGGATTAAAAAGTTGAACTGTTTTTTGGTGGGCGAGCGAGACGCTCTTTTTCTTTTGGGTCGTAGGAACGCTTCGCTTAACCTACGACCAGTGGGGGAGCGAGACGCTCTTTTTTCTTTTGGGTCGTAGGAACGCTTTGCTTAACCTACGACCAGTGGGAGACATTGTGCTAAAGGTTAGCTAATACTGTCAAGCTTTTTTAGGATGGGACAGGAAAAACCTACGACCAGTTCCAGCAATCATTAACACAGAATTGGGTGATAGAAAACACTCTCTCTATCATTCCTTGTTTTGTCTTTGCAGGCTGCAATTAAATTGATTATAATTGAGTTATTTCTTATATTGTCGAATCATTCTATTTCATTAATCCTAAAAATTCAAATGATATTATACAATAAGTTTATGAATCTACGAATTCTATTATTATCCTTTTACATCTGTTGCCATTTTCTGAGCCATGCCCAAGACCCTGTAGGAGCCAGAAGATTTACCAATCAGATGCTACATAATGATTTAATTAGCTCTGTTGCTTTTAGCCCCAATGGCAAACAGATGCTAAGTGGGAGTTGGAATAATTTAGTTAAACTATGGGATGTACAAACAGGTAAAGAGATAAGAACCTTCATCGGACATACTGGATGGAGGCTATGTTGGGTAGGTTTTAGTCCAAATGGAAAGCAAGTACTGAGTTGTGGTGGGGATAAGACCCTTAAACTATGGGATATACAATCAGGGAAATTGATAAGAACCTTCATTGGACATACTGACTGGGTAACTTCTGGAGCCTTTAGCCCCAATGGTAAGCAGATATTGAGTGGTAGTAATGATAAAACTATTAAACTCTGGGACGTACAAACAGGGAAAGCGATAAAAACTTTTTTAGGGCATAGTGAACATATTCAATCAGTCGCTTTTAGCCCCAACGGGAAGCAGATACTAAGTGGTTGTAATGACAATACTATTAAACTGTGGGATGTACAAACAGGTAAAGAGATAAAGACCTTTACAGGGCATAGTTATCTTGTTGGCTCGGTTACTTTTAGCCCCGATGGTAAGCAGATACTGAGTGGTAGTAATGATAAAACTATTAAACTCTGGGATATACAAACAGGGAAGGAATTAAGAACCTTTACAGAACATGGAGATTTAGTCCTCTCTGTTACTTTTAGTCCCAATGGTAAAAATATCCTGAGTGCCAGTAGTGATAATACCGTTAAACTCTGGGATGTACAAACAGGGAAAGCAATAAAAACCTTTGTAGGACATAGTAGTGATGTTAGCTCTGTTGTTTTTAGTCCAGATGGCAAACAAGTGTTGAGTGGGGGCTATGATAAAATCATGAAGCTGTGGGATGTACAAACAGGTAAAGAGATAAGAACTTCACTAGGGCATAATGATGGTGTTGAATGCATGAGTTTTAGCCCTGATGATAAGTATCTGTTGACAGGAAGTTATGACAATACCGTTAAACTCTGGGACGTACAAACATGGAAAGAAATAATGACTTTTTCAGGACATACTGCTTATGTAAAATCGGTGAGTATTAGTCCTGATGGCAGACAAGCGCTGAGTGGATCTTGTGATAATACCCTTAAACTTTGGGATATAAAAACAGGGAAAGAAATTAAGACATTTATTGGTCATAAAGATTGTGTAAATTCGGTTGCTTTTAGCTCTGATGGCAAGTATGGACTAAGTAGTAGTACTGATTTTACTCTTAAACTTTGGGATATACAAACTGGGAAAGAGGTAAGAACCTTTACCAAGCAAAATGACTGGATGACACCTGTTGCTTTTAGTCCTGATGGCAAGCAAGGATTGAGTGGTGGGTCAGGATCGGCTGGTAGTATGCTTACACTTTGGGATATAGAAACAGGTAATCTGATAAAAACCTTGAGGTGGCATAAGGGCCAAATTAGTGCCGTTGCTTTTAGCCACGATGGTAAACAAATACTGAGTGGCAGTCAAGATAAAACACTTAAACTGTGGGATGTACAAACAGGTAAGGAGATAAGAACCTTTGCAGTACAAGGTAGTTGGATTACCTATGTTGCTTTTAGCCCCAATGGAAAACAAGTACTGAGTGTAAATTGGGATAATACTGTTAAACTCTGGGATGTACAAACAGGGAAGGAATTAAAAAGCTGGAGTTTGTCTATGCAGATTCGGCATATTTCCTTCTCTGTAGATGGTCGTTTTGTTAACGTAGGTACACCTGCGTATTGGATAGATTTCCCTATTTAGTACGATACTATCATACCTCAAAAGAGTATTACCAATAACTAGAGCGAGAGATTATTTTTAACTTGTCAAAACAAAATTATTTTAAAAGATTTCTCAAACTAGTCGTAGGTTCACCTACAACTCAAAAGAAAAAAAAGCGTCTCGCTCGCAAGTATCTTATAATACACAAAAACTGAGCTTCAATACAACATTTGCGTATCGAAGCTCAGTTTAGCTGAGTAACAAGTCTGAATTTCGGAGTACTTACTCAGATTTTCTGAGCTTCAATACAGTTTGTTTGAGCTGGTACTCAGATTTTCTGTATTGTTACTCACCAAATCTGTATTGCCATACAGAAAATCTGAGTTACGATACAGTTTCGGTGAGTTAAGACTCAGCTTTCGTGAGTTACTCGGTTTTTGGCTTTTTCTTTGGCTTTGATTGTGCTTTGTACCTTAGTCCAATCCTTGAAACAAGCTCTTGAATAGCCCCATCTTCTTTGGCGGCTCTTTTTAGTAAATCATACACTTTATCGGAACTAACCATGGCATCAGCACTTGCTGCATTCATGGTATCATCAATTCTTGCTAACAAATCTGCCACCGCTATGCGAATACTCCATAGCTGACCAATCAAATTCACGTCCCTTTCAAATTCGGGTGCATCAAAATCCCTTGTCAACTTATCAGGATACTTTTTAGCTCCTTCTAAGCAAAGGCTAACATACTCCACACTGGCAGGTCCCATAGTCCTTTTAGGCCCTTGGTCTGTTGGTGTACTAATCAAAAAAGGTAAATGGGTTTTCACTTCTTCGAGTGAGGCGAGGGCAGCTGTTTTGTCTGCTTCAGGCAAGACAGCCGAGATTCTGTTTTGAATAGACATAATAGTATATTTAAAAGGTAAAAACTCTATTTAATGCACATTATCAAGGTGTTATGATTGTTTTTGGGCTTAAACAAACCTAAAAAATAAGTGTTTATTTCACAAGTTTTTAGCTTAGTTTCTTACAAAAAACTTATTATACGGTAATTAAAAGAAACAACAAAGCCCAATTATTCAAAAGAATAATTGGGCTTTGTTGTGAAATACTGATAGTGTTTATCCCTCAAACTTAATTTTATGATAAATATCCGCTAAAGAAATACTGTGGTTTTCTACAGGAAGGGCATCTTCAAGGCTATAAAAATCTTGATTAATCCATGTGTTGGGGTTTTCGGAACGGATAAAAGTTGAAACACTTACTTTTTCTGGATTAATGTAAATCACTTGTTGAAGGCTACTCATTAATTTGTATTCCGACAGTTTTTCTGATAAATCAAAGGCTTTGCTAGCTGGTGAAAGTACTTCTACGATAATGTAGGGATTAGTAATAATGGTTCGAGAGTTTTCTTTAAAAACAGGATTTCCTTTTACAACCATTACATCGGGCATATAATAACCTCCTTCAAATTTGGGAATTTGTACACCTGAATTACTGCCCAGAATATCAAAATCCTCTTTTTGTAAATTGAATAATTGGAAAAGTAATCCGATAAAAGTAGCAGTTATTTTTTCATGCCAATAAGAAGCTAATCCCATAGTAATTATCTCGTTTTCGTGATATTCAATTTTAAAAGGCAATTCCTCTGTCACTGAGAAATATTCTTCCTCTGAGGCAGGAATACGTACCAATTTCTGAGTATTCAACTCCGTTAAAATGGTTTCTTTCAAGTTTTTAGCAATCACCATAGCCTTGTTTTTTATCAAATTTAAACAATTTTGTTTTAGCTTTGACAAATGTTAACATTTGTCAAAGCTAAAATATCAGTCAACCTAAAATTCATCTTCGCAACCAATCGGAGCACCCGGAGGCAATTCTTTATGAGCCGTTACTTTGGCTGCCGAAGGATTTTTCATTCTTTCTAAAGCATAATCCAAATGTGCTTGATAGCTGGCATCTTTTACGCTTTTCTTAGTTTCTTCGATATAGGCTTTTAATTCTTTCAAACTTTTGCCCATCAATGCTTTTACTTGGTAATTCGCTTTTTCGTTTACGCTCAATGCCAACAAATGTGTCAGTAAAATTTGTTCAGTTTGGTATTGTACTTCTAATGCTAAACCTGTTTTGCGTGGTGCTTTCCAAGTATTTTCAATTAATTGCGTATTGAGTTCGTCTAAAGTAATACCTTCGCCACGAGCCGCATATTCTATCATTCTTGAAGCACGTTCTGGTTGTAATAAAAATTGCAAAGGAAAATCTGCCGCCGATTCCGCTGCTGAAAGTGCATCAAAAGCTAACCCCGTTCTTTTCTTAAACAATTCTCTTGAAGCATTATAACCAGCAGGACGAGGAGGAATTAATTTAATAATGTTTTCTGGAAGCGTTAAAACCTCGGGACTCAAACATTGAATCGCCGCTTTTAAAGCTTTTTGTTGTGTTTCTTTAGAAACTAAAATCGTTGGAATTTGTCCATCACCACGCACTGCATAGCGATAATCAACACTTCCGACAATTTTAGCTACGGCTTCAATTTGGTAACGATGTAAATTATACACTGGCACTAAAGCATCTTCTAAAAATGCCATTGGTACACCTTCACGAATGGTTTTTTCGCCAAAGTTTGCCAATGCTTTTTCTCTTACTTTCAACAAAGCGTTTAGGTTTTCGATTGGGTCTTTGCCTTCATCCCAAAGATGAGCATTTGGACTTGCTGAACCCGCAGGACGAGCATCTTGGTCGGTCAAAAACAATAAACCTTTGTTGCGTGCTTCCTGTAAAATTTTATTCAAACCAGCTTTTTCATCTGTTCCATTCGGGAAATCTTGGTAGCCAAAAGCGATAGAAGCTTTGTCCCATTCGCCAATACCCACAGCATAAGCATCCGATAAATCAATTTCACCTTTTGCGTTTAAACTTACTCTTGGATGCGGATAATCCATCACCGAAGCACGGTTATTTGTACTTGCCGAATAGTTGTGCATGATGCCCAAAGTATGCCCAACTTCGTGAGCGGCTAATTGTCTAAGACGAGCCAAAGCCATTTTTAACATTGGATCTTTTTCTGGGTCTAATTTCTTGCCACTTTCAAAAGGAGAAAGCAAACCTTGTGCAATCAGATAATCCTGACGAACACGTAAAGAACCCAAAGTAACATGACCTTTCAAGATTTCGCCAGTGCGTGGGTCTATCACCGAAGCACCATAGGACCAACCACGAGTAGAACGATGCACCCAGTTGATAACATTGTAACGAACGTCCATTGGGTCGGCATCGTCGGGTAATAATTTTACTTGGAAAGCATTTTTATAACCAGCCGCTTCAAAAGCCTGATTCCACCAAGAAGTTCCTTCCATCAATGCCGAACGAATAGGTTCTGGCGTACCATTATCTAAATAATAAATGATGGGTTTTACGGCTTCCGAAACTTTGGCATTCGGGTCTTTTTTCTTCAAACGATGTCTAACTGTATAATACTTCTCAACAGGTTCGCTTACTGGTGTTGAATAATCGAAATATGAAATCGCATTGAAACTTGAACGTGGATCAAATTCTCTTTTTTCAAATTGATTATCGGGTAATTGTACAAAACTGTGGTGCATTCTCAAGGTAATTGCCTCAGCACTTGGCGTAACAGATTTTACAAATCTACCTGCATCACTTCCCCCTGTAAACGTTAGGCTTACTTCAAATTCTGAGTTTAAAGGAAAATTTTTGGTACGTTCAAAATACATGGCTGAACGAGATTTATCTAAAGAGTACGAACCTTCGCCCATGCCTTTGATGCGGTCGGTAACGCCCATGGCATCTTGCATTAATAAATCAGTGATTTCTACCAAGTACTTGCCGTTTTCTTCGGCTTCAATGGTAAAACCTGCTAAGGTCGATTGAGCGAAAGATTGCATCACGGCACGCTTTTCATTGGCATCGTTTGTAATGGCACGGTATTTTAAATTGGGTTGAATCAATAAAATTTTTCTACCTACTTTATTGAAAAATACTACTTTTTCATCGCCCAATAAACCACGGTCGAGACCGATGTCGTTTGAGCCTAAACCCGCAGGCAAAGAAGTGATATACAAAAATTCTTGGTTTAGGTTTGATACTTCCAACCAAACTTTTCCATTGTCTTCATCCCACCAATAATTCATAAAACCTTCGTATTTTTTGAAGGAAGCAGTCTTTTCAGTAATACTTGGGAGTTTGTCGGCAAAGGTTTGAAAGCAAAAAAAGAGTAGGATTAATAAAGGTAATTTTTTCATGTTGGATGAATTAATAATTGTTTGTTGAAAATATAAAAGACCGTATAGAGTGCGGAATTATGAACGGTCTGCCGTAGCAGTGTGGAGTGTTGAGTACAAAATATTGAATATTAATTTATTAAAATTTAAAATTCTAATAAAAGTTTCAATTTTAATAATCGCTTGTTAGTCAGATATTTATACTCAAAACTCCACACTCATAATTCCACACTTCCACATAAGCCTTCTTAAATTTCGTGAAAAAATCTCAAATTTGAGGTATGAATCAACAAAATCAATCATTAAAAATCTGGGCTGGACTTATCACGCTCTATATAGTTTGGGGTTCAACGTACTTGGCTTTGCGTTTTGTCGTAGAAAATGTACCTTCTATGATGGCTTCTGGTCTTAGAAATTTTCTGGCAGGGACAGTACTTTTAGTGTTTTCATTACTGACAAAAAAGTATCAAAAACCCAATGCCAAAATGATAAAAACTACTTTATCCTCTGGTTTTTTGATGCTTACTTTTGGCAATGGTTTGTTTACCATTGCCGCAAAATGGATGCCTTCAAGTTATTCAGCCTTGTTTTCTGCTTTAGGCCCCGTGATGTTGGTTTCATTACTTTGGCTGGTGGATCATGAAAAACCAAAGCCTAAAATTATCCTTGGAGCGGTTTTGGGCATTATCGGCGTTGGCATCTTAATGAGTCTGAAAAGTTTAGCTCTCAAAGGTGCTGAAAGCTATTATATTTATGGCGTTTGTTGTTTGTTTTTTGCCACTTTGGCTTGGAATATTGGGGTTGTTATTATCAAAAAAGCCAACTTACATGAGTACAAAGCGGCTCAAATTTCAGGAACGCAAATGTTCATGGGTGGATTTTTCTCTTTGCTAATCAGTTTTTTCATTGGCGAATTTCACCAAGTATCACTTTCAGACATTCATCCAAAAGCCTATATTTCTTTTGCTTTTTTAGTGGTTTTTGGGTCTATTTTAGCTTTCTTGGTTTTTAACTGGCTGTCGAAAGTAACTTCACCGACTTTGGTGGCTACTTATACTTATGTCAATCCTTTGGTAGCGATGTTTTTGGGCTGGTTATTGGCAGGCGAGCAATTGCATCCAATGATGCTTTTGGCAGGTGGAATCATTGTAACGGCTGTAATTTTGATTACGACAAGTAAGAATAATTGAGAAGGTAAATTCATTAATATTAAACAATCATTTCTTTCAAAACCAATTACATGAAAAAGCTATTTTTAACCTTAACTATGTTAGCCACTATGAATTTTGCTCAGGCTCAACAAGAATCGCCTTTATACCCCAATGGCGTTCCTAACGCCAAACAAGTACCGAATACCCAAAAATCTGTGACGGATGCCAACGGTATTTTACGAATTTCAGAAGTAACAGTTCCTACGCTAACGGTGTATCCTGCGAATCCTGCAAAAGCTAATGGTACAGCAGTAATTATTTTTCCGGGCGGCGGTTATACGATTTTGGCAGCAAGTCACGAAGGTTCGGATGTGGCAAAAGTACTGAATGATATGGGCGTTACGGCTTTTGTTTTGAAGTATCGTTTACCAAACGACAATGCTCAAATAGACAAAACGATTGCACCTTTGCAAGATGCCCAACAAGCCATTAGAAGTGTAAGAAAAGATGCTATTAAGTACGGAATTAATCCCAACAAAATTGGTATCATGGGCTTTTCGGCGGGCGGACATTTGGCGGCTACAACGGGAACGCACTTTGACAAACAAGTAGGGGAGTTGGCAAGTGAAATTTCGGTTCGTCCTGATTTTATGATTTTGGGTTATCCAGTAATTACTTTTAAAGAATTTGGTCATGCTGGTTCAAGAGAAAAATTGGTTGGCAAAAATCCAGACCAAGCTTTGATTGATGAGTATTCAAATGAATTGCACGTTACTAAAGAAACACCGCCAACATTTTTGGTACATGCAGGCGACGACATGGCTGTACCCGTAAAAAATTCATTAGTTTTTTATGAAGCCTTACAAAAGAATGGTGTTCTTGCCGAATTGGTGATTTATCCAAAAGGAGGACATGGTTTTGGTTTGAACAATAAAACCACTAAAGAAAAATGGATGGATAACGTAAAGAATTGGATGGATTCTTTGGGATTATTGACTAAGTAATTTTTTGCTAAATATAAAACAGAATAGTAAGTGTTTAATTATAAATCAGCACTCACAATTCAGCATTCATACTTATTTACATTGAGCCGTGAGCCTTGAGATTTTGTCAAGCTCACGGTTTTTTTATGTATTTTTTTAAAATCATTAGCTACAAAGGGTACTTAAAGCTAAACTGTTCCTTATGAATGTGTGAGAAAATTTTCTATAAAACAGTAATTAATTACACAATCGAATAAAATTTCAATGAGTTATGATGAATTTATCAATTTTTAAAAGCCAAATTAAAGTAAGTGTAATAGCTTGTTTACTCTTATTTGGCTTACATTTTTTGTCTTTTGCCCAGCAAAAACATAGTTTTCAAATCAAAGACGGAGCTTTTTTGTATGATGGAAAAGCCACGCAAATTCACGCTGGCGAAATGCACTTTGCCCGAATTCCTAAAACTTATTGGCGACATCGTTTACAAATGTTGAAGGCAATGGGATTAAACACCGTAGCCACCTATGTTTTTTGGAATTACCATAATACTGCTCCGGGCGTGTGGGATTTCAAAAGCGAAAGCCGAAATCTGCCTGAATTTCTACGCATTGCTCAAGAAGAAGGAATGTTTGTAATACTCAGACCCGGCCCTTATGCTTGTGCAGAATGGGAATTTGGCGGTTATCCGTGGTGGTTGCAACAAAATCCAGCCTTAGAAATTCGTACTTATAACAAAGCTTTTTTAGATTCTTGCCAAGTATATATTCATCAGTTGGCTTCGCAAGTAAAAAATTTACAAGTAAGCAAAGGCGGACCAATTATTATGGTGCAGGCTGAAAATGAATTTGGTTCTTATGTAGCTCAAAGAAAAGACATTCCACTTGAACTACATAAAAAATATAATTTGGCTATCAAACAAATGCTTTTGGATGAAGGTTTTGATGTACCATTGTTTACTTCTGATGGTTCTTGGCTTTTTGATGGCGGTTCTTTGGAAGGCGTTTTACCAACAGCCAATGGCGAAGGCGATGTAGTGAATTTGAAAAATGCCGTCAATAAGTATCACCAAAATCAAGGGCCATACATGGTGGCAGAGTATTATCCCGGCTGGTTGCATCACTGGGGAGAGCCTTTTCCAAATGTATCAAGCGAAGAAGTAGTGAAACAATTGGAAACCTATTTGAAAAATGGAGTAAATTTTAATATTTACATGGCTCATGGCGGAACAAATTTCGGTTTTACGGCTGGAGCAAATTATAATGAAGAACATGACATTCAGCCAGACCTTACTACTTACGACTACGACGCTCCCGTAAGTGAAGCAGGTTGGGCTACGCCTAAGTACTTGGCAATTCGTGAATTGATGAAAAAATATGTGAATTATCCAATTCCTGAAATTCCTAAACCATTGCCAGTGGTTAATTTAGGCAAAATTCAATTGACAAAATCCGTGGATTTATTGACCTTAAAAAATAGTTTAACGCCAATAAAATCTGATTCAGTACTTTCTTTTGAAAAACTCAATCAAGGATTTGGGTATGTTTTGTATAGTAAAAAGTTTACGCAACCGATTCAAGGAAAGTTGACTTTGAACGGTTTGAGAGACTTTGCCGTGGTTTATGTGAATGGCAAAAAGAAAGGAGAACTCAGCCGAATGGATAAGCAATACTCTTTGGATATTGATATTCCTTTTAATGGTACTTTGGAAATTTTGGTAGAAAATATGGGTAGAATTAATTATGGTGCAGAAATCGTGCATAATGAAAAAGGCTTAATTACTTCACCAAAAATTAATGATATTCCGCTAAAAGGCAACTGGGCGATGTATCAATTCCCTTTTGCGACTATGCCGACGCTAAAAGAAAACTCATCACTTGCCAAAGAAGCCAGACCAGCTATTTATGGAGGAACTTTTGAAGTAAAACAACTCGGAGATGTGTTCTTGGATATGCGTACTTGGGGAAAAGGAATTGTATTTGTGAATGGTCAGAACTTAGGACGATATTGGAAAGTTGGTCCGCAACAAACCTTGTATTTGCCAAGTGCATTTTTGAAGAAAGGGAAAAATGAAATTGTTGTTTTTGAACAATTAAATGAAAAAACACAAGCTGAAATTCCGACTTTAGCAGAACCCATCTTGAAATAATCTTATTTTGGTTTTTGTTAGCAAAATTTGATTTTGCTAACAAAAACCAAAAATTTACTCTACTTCTACAATCATCTCGATTTCTACTGCCATATTCATCGGCAAAGTATTTACGCCAATGGATGTTCTTGCGTGTTTACCTTTTTCTCCAAAAACCTGTACCATCAGGTTTGAAGCACCATTTATTACTTTGGGTTGCTCATAAAAATCGGCTTCACTATTCACAAATCCATTGATTTTTACAATTCTTTTTACTTTGCTCAAATCGCCAAGATAAGCTTTCAAGATTGCTAAATGATGCGTTGCCGTTAGTTCTGCGGCTTTAGCTCCTTCTTCAACGCTTAAATCTTTGCCTAATTTTCCTTTGATGTACTCGCCATCTTTTTTGACTGGGCCTTTTCCTGCCAGAAAAAGTAAATTACCTGTACGAACTACATTGACGTAACTCGCCACGGGTGGAGCTACTTCTGGCAAAACAATGCCCAATTTAGTCAATTGTTCTTCAGGGCTTTGTGCAAAGCTGTTGAAGCTTAAAAATACGCTGATGATAAGGATTATATTTTTCATAATGTTGTTTGTTTGATTTTTCAATTTAAGGAAAAATGAAAAATAAACAAACAACAATGAAGGCTTTTGCAGTGATTTGAATAGAAATCTTATTTAAAAAACTGAGCAATTTTATCAAAAAGCCACCAAATCAGGAAGCCAATAAAACCGCCAATGCTATCCGCTACGGCATCGTACCAATCAAAACTTCTATGGAAATCCTCGGGCAAAATGCCTTGCCAAAATTCAATGGCAATACCATAAAGTATGCCCAGAAGCAGAATTAGCCATACTTTTCGGGTATGAAATAACCAAAAGAATGAAAAGCCTGCAAAAGCGATAAAATGATTGGCTTTGTCGTTGAGTTTTTCTCCTTGTGGAATGTGTTCACTCGGAATGGTACAAAGCACGAAAATAAGTATTGTCCAGAAAATGGCTGGAATAATGTTTTGGAGGAGTGTTGTGATAGTTTTCATGCCCAAATTTAAGCAATTCAAGCTTTTGGATAATGATTAAAATTGAAAAGATGATTTTTTATTAAAAATACAATTTTCAATTTTTTACAGTTAATTCGGAAATATATTGCATATGTTAAAAAATAATTTATCTGTTACCCTATAAGAAATTTTACGATTAACTTTTTTTACCTTAATTTAGATGCCTGTAATACTTTACTATTTTCCAAAATTCAACCATGAAAAAACTCTTTGTTTGTTTATCGCTACTGATTGGTTCACTGACGGCTTTTAGTCAGAATCAGTATAATATTATTCCAGTTCCTCAAAAGCTTATCCCGCAATCGGGTGAATTTGTCATTGGCAAAAGTACAGCCATCGTTTCAACTACTGAATTCAAAGATGTCGCTAACTTTTTGAACGAGCAATTGAACGTAGTAAGTGGTTCAAGTAAAAAAGTAAGTATCAAAGAAAAAGGTTTAGCGAGTTCTTCTATTCAGTTTGTAAAAAATGAAACATTGGGCGACGAAGCTTATACTTTAAAAGCAAGCTCAAAACAAGTAGTAATCGCAGCCAAAACTCCAAAAGGTGCGTTTTATGGCGTACAAACTTTGTTACAATTATTGCCAACACAAGTATTCAGTGATGTAAAAGTTGAAGGCTTGAAATTATCAGTGCCAAATTGTACAATTGAAGACGCTCCACGTTATGTGTATCGTGGTTTGCATTTAGACGTTGGTCGTCATTTCTTTCCTGTTTCTTTTGTGAAAAAATACATTGATTTAATTGCTTTGCACAAATTCAATACTTTTCACTGGCATTTAACAGAAGACCAAGGTTGGAGAATTGAAATCAAAAAATATCCAAAATTAACAGAAGTTGGTTCGGTAAGAAAACAAACTTTAGTCGGACATTACGGTTCTGGTAAATACGATGGAAAACCTTACGGTGGTTTCTATACACAAGAAGAAGTAAAAGAAGTAGTGGCGTATGCGAAAAAGAAATTTGTGACGATTGTTCCAGAAATTGAAATGCCCGGTCACGCACAAGCGGCTTTGGCGGCTTATCCAGAATTAGGCTGTAATCCAGATAAAATTTATGAAGTTTATACTACTTGGGGTGTTTCTGATGATGTTTTTGCTCCGAGAGAAGAAACTTTTACCTTCTTAGAAAATGTATTAACAGAAGTGATGGATTTATTTCCGGGTCAGTACATTCATATTGGTGGTGACGAATGTCCTAAAACTCAATGGAAATCAAGTCGTTTTTGTCAGGATTTAATGAAGCGTGAAGGCTTGAAAGATGAGCATGAATTACAAAGTTATTTCATCCGTAGAATTGATAAATTTATTACTTCAAAAGGTAGAAAAATGATTGGTTGGGATGAAATCTTGGAAGGTGGTTTATCGCCAAACGCAACAGTAATGTCGTGGAGAGGCGAAGAAGGTGGAATTGCCGCTGCCAAAGAAGGACATGATGTAATTATGACACCGGGTTCACATTTGTACTTAGACCATTACCAAGCTGACCCAAAAACTGAACCTTTGGCGATTGGCGGATTTTTACCTTTAGACAAAGTTTATAGCTACGAGCCTGCTCCAAAAGAATTAACAGCCGAGCAAAAGAAATTTATTCTTGGACTTCAAGCAAACGTTTGGACGGAATATATGAAAACTACCGATTACGTAGAGTATATGGTTTACCCAAGAGCTTGTGCAGTGGCAGAAGTAGCTTGGTCGCCAGTTTCGGCAAGAAATTATGAAGATTTCACCAAACGTTTGAAAGTACATATTGAACGTTTAGGAAACTTGAAAGTAAATTATGCGAAGAGCTTTTTGAGTGCGAAATAGCTTTTGGATTTCGGACATCGGGTTTCGGATGTCGGATTTCAGCTTTTGGGCATTGGATTTCGGAAGTCATCTTTTAGACTTTAAGCTTTGATTTTTATACAACCAAACCGACTGTTAATAGCTATGAGCTTTTGGCAGTCGGTTTTTTGTGTATTGATTTATCAAAAATAAATCAGGCAAACTATAAATATATTTCCTGAAATCCGAAACCCGATAGCCGAAGACTGAAAACCAATAGCCAAAATCCGACCTATTTTTATAACTTTGTGGACTTGTTGGTATTTAATATAAGTTTCAGCAGAGACAATGAAACATCAATGAACGTTTTCGTTCAAACGATACAAATTTTATGAGCAAACCATTCAAAAGAACCACCGTTACGGCAGCGTTGATTTATGCCAACGGCCCCATTCATATCGGACATATTGCAGGCTGTTATCTGCCAGCAGATATTTATGTGCGTTATTTGCGTGCTACTGGACAAGACGTAAAGTTTATTTCTGGAACAGACGAACATGGCGTACCGATTACTATTAAAGCCAAAAAAGAAGGAGTAACGCCTCAGGAGGTAGTGGATAAGTATTATACGATTATCAAAGACTCATTTGAAGAATTTGGGATTTCCTTTGATATTTATTCAAGAACTTCTAACAAAGTTCACCACGATATGTCACAGGATATTTTCAAAAATATCTACGACAAAGGTCAATTTGTAGAAGAAACTACTGAGCAGTATTATGACGAAAAGGCTCAGACTTTCTTAGCTGACCGTTATATCATTGGTACTTGTCCGAAATGTGGCAATGAATCAGCCTATGGCGACCAATGCGAGCGTTGTGGTTCAACCCTTTCACCAACGGAATTAATCAACCCTCGTTCGGCTTTGAGTGGCGAAAAACCTGTAATGAAAGCAACCAAAAACTGGTACTTGCCTTTGGATAAAATGCAGCCAGCTTTGGAAAAATACATTGAAAGCCACCCAGAATGGAAAACTAACGTGATGGGACAAGTAAAATCTTGGCTAAACGACGGACTAAAACCACGTGCAATGACTCGTGATTTGGATTGGGGAATCAAAGTTCCTTTGCCAGATACCGAAGGAAAAGTAATGTATGTTTGGTTCGACGCTCCAATCGGTTATATTTCTATGACCAAAGAATTGACCGAAGACTGGGAAAAATACTGGAAAGATGAAGAAACTCGTTTGGTACATTTTATCGGAAAAGATAATATCGTTTTTCACTGTTTGATCTTCCCTGCGATGTGTATGGCCGACGGTAGATTCATTTTAGCAGATAACGTACCTGCGAATGAGTTTATGAATTTAGAAGGCGATAAAATCTCTACTTCAAGAAACTGGGCGGTTTGGTTGCACGAGTACTTGCGTGAATTTGAAGGCAAACAAGATATTTTACGTTATGTTTTGGCAGCTTCTGCACCAGAAACCAAAGATTCAGATTTTACTTGGAGTGATTTTCAAGTGCGTAACAATTCTGAATTGGTAGGCATTTTCGGAAACTTCGTCAATCGTGCGGTAATTCTTACGGAAAAGAATTTTGAAAGTAAAGTACCAAAATTAGGCGAACTGAACGATTACGATAAACAAGTATTAGCTACTTTGGCTGAATTGCCTGCTAAAATTGGTGATTCAATCGCCAATTATCGTTTCCGTGAAGCTTTGGCTTTGATGATGGACGTAGCTCGTTTGGGGAACAAGTATTTGGCAGAAACAGAGCCGTGGAAAGTAATCAAAACTGACAGAGAACGCACAGCAACGATTTTGAATATCGGTTTACAGATTGCAGCAAATCTTTCTATTTTGGCTGAACCATTCTTGCCATTCACGGCTGAGAAAATTCGTCGAATTTTAAATATTGAAGCTTTATCTTGGAACGAGGCTGGTCGTGCAGATTTGTTGGTAGAAGGACAAACCGTGACGAATATCGGATTACTTTTTGAAAAAGTAGAAGATGCTACGGTAGCGGCACAAGTAAAAAAATTAGAAGATGCTAAACAGCAAAATCTTTTAGCAGGAAAAGAAGTACCAGCTTTAAAAGAAGAAATTCAATATGATGATTTTGCGAAAATGGATATTCGTATCGGTACAATTATCGAAGCTGAGAAAGTAGCCAAAAGTAAAAAATTATTGAAATTGAAAATAGAAGACGGTATCAAACAAAGAACAATTTTGAGCGGTATCGGCGAACATTTCCAACCTGAAAATATTATTGGTCAACAAGTAAGCTTCTTAGCCAATCTTGCCCCAAGAAAAATGATGGGAATGGAATCTGAAGGAATGATTTTGATGGCAGAAGACAAAGATGGTTCTTTAGCCTTTGTTCAACCAAGCAAGAATGTTTGGAATGGCGGAACAGTTGCCTAATTTTTTAGCCATATTGATTGAGCCTCGATTTAACAAAATCGGGGCTTTTTTTATTTAGAAACAAATTAGGAAAACCAAAAAGAGTAGTTTTTGAGGGGCTTTTTTTGCCTTTGGAAACAGAATGGCTATAAATAAAATAAGGACAGGAGAAACTCCCGGCCTTATCTGTTTAACCTCTAAACCTATTTAACTATGAAAATTAATACAAATGTAAGGTATTTTTTGATTAATTATCTATTAATATACAATAGATTTTTTTTCGTTTTGTGACGAAAAAACATTTTAAGTGATAAGACTTGAAAATATATGTATATACATTGATTTTTTTTCATTTTGAATGAATCAAATTGATACAATAAGTCCAATCTTCACTGAATTTCTTAAATATTCCGTTTGATAACGGTGGCGGAAGCTTGTGCCACAGGTAAAATAGTAATATCTGCCATCACTACATGAGCAGGACGACTTACGGCAAAAGCAATCACATCGGCAATGTCCTTGGCAACTAAAGGCTGAAAACCCTGATAAACTGAATCTGCTCTTTGCTCGTCACCTTTAAAACGTACTAATGAAAATTCGGTTTCAACCGCACCCGGAGCAACGTTCGTAACTTTTATGCCATGTGGGTTTAAGTCCAAACGCATACCCTCAGAGATGGCTTCTACGGCAGCTTTGGAAGCACAATAAACATTTCCATTCGGATACGTAGCTTTGCCCGCAATTGAGCTAATATTAACGATGTGTCCTTGTTTTTTGGCAATCATCCAAGGCATAATTACTTTTGAGACATACAATAAGCCTTTTACGTTGCTGTCCATCATCGCATCCCAGTCTTCCACCGAGCCATCTTGAATTGGGCCTAAGCCATGTGCATTTCCAGCATTGTTAATCAGGATGTCTATATTTTGAAGTTCAGCCGAAAGCGAATGAAGGGCATTTTCTACTTCTTCAAGTTTTCTTACATCAAAAGTGAGGGTATGTACTTGTACTTTTGAAGAAAGACTTTCTTGTAAAGCCTCAAGACGGTCTAAACGTCGGCCACACAAAATTAAATTGATGCCCAAGTCTGCTAAGGTTTCGGCGGTTGCTTTCCCGATACCAGAGCTTGCACCTGTAATAAGAGCTAATTTTGACATTTTACTGTTGTTATAAAAATGATTGCAATATTATCAAGCAGTCAGATATCGGCTTTCAGATTTCAGCGTTGAAGTAAACATATTTTTAGTGTTTGGCTCTATTAATCAGATTGTTGGTAAACAATTTGTGTTTATAATAATCTGACGACTAATTGCTGAAAGCTCACAGCTAACTTACTTCAAAGGAGAAAAATCCACTGGTGACATATATTCAGAAGTCACTTTTATTGTAAGTGAACTTCCAGCTTTTTCTTCAGAAGCCTTTCTTACTGCTTGCCATTCTGGGTCAGCACCGAAAGATTTGAATGAAGCCAAACCTGCTTCTTTTGATTTGTGCGTTAGAAAATAAATCAAAGTATTTTCTGCACCTTGTTCTTTGTCAGTTGGAGTCCAGTAAATAATGTTAGTCATACCATGTCTTTCAAATAATTTCAAAGTATGATTTCTGAAACGATCCAACAAGTTAGAAAGATTATTTGGCGTAGTAATATAAGTTCTTAATTCAAAAACTCTATCGCCAACAGATTTTAGGTTATTGGGCGAAAAGTCGGTTGTTTTCAAGAATGTACTTTCTACTTTGGCTACAATCTCGCCATTTGCCGTAGTTTCTTTTACTACTTTCACCCAACCTTTATCTTCTGAAAATTCTTTCCAAGATTTTTCACGAGCTTCACGAGAGGGGTACGAAAGTACATAGACCATTTTATTGTCTTTGTTGTCTAAAGGCAACCAAAAGCCTTCTAAACGCATTTTGTGTTTTTTGAAGAAATGAAGTGTATGTTCTTTGAAGCGGTTCATCAGTACGTCAAATTTACCTTCGCTGGCATAATACACTCGTAATTCATAAATGCGTGCATTGGGGTCGTCCTTTTTTGCGGCGTTGATACCAAAGCTTACCAATAAGCTAAGAATGAAAACAAAGAGTTGTTTTTTCATGGTTTTTGTTTTGAATCTTGTTAAAAAATTATTGAATCGTTAGCTCAACTCGTCTGTTTTTCTTTTTATTTTCTTCGGTATCGTTCGGAGCAACTGGTTTTGTACTTCCATAACCTTTGAAAAATAAGCGTGATTCGGCAATGCCTTTACTCACTAAATAATTGTAAATGACTCTTGCTCGGTTTTCAGACAAAGCTAAGTTGAGCCTTGAATCGCCAATATTATCGGTATGCCCACCAATTTCTATCTTTATTTGTGTGTCTTTTTGCAACAAGCCTACTAATTTATCTAATTCTGCGTATGACTCTTTTTGCAAAATAAAACTACTCTGTTCAAAATATACTTTGTCTAAAACCACAGATTGTCCTTTTTCGATAGTCGATAAGTTCTGAACATTCGAGCCATCAATACTCTTTTGTACTTTAGGAGCAGTTGTTGGCGGTGGGGTAACATTACTTGGACTTTCTTTTTTGGTTACTTGTGTTGGAATTTTTACCAACATCATCGTATAAAGCATGGGATTTTTGGTAGGTGTATATTTGAAAGTCACTTTCTTAACATGATAATCTTTGGCGGTAATTTCTACTTCATATTCATCTTTGTTTTCTAAAGCCAAAAAGCTTTCAGGCAAACGACTGTTCGTGCTTACGGTATAATTCTTTTTGGTTTTCGTTGTACTTAGCAAAAAGGTAGCTTCCAAAGGTTTTCCGCTGGTAGAATCAATGGCTGTTAAATAAATGCCTTTTTGCTTTTGAATCGGAATCAGTAAACATTCTAATTCTGCTTGATTGATTTTTGATAAATCTTGTTCAAAAACATCATAACCGTTCGCCCTGATTTCTAAATGATATTTATCTTCTGGATTCAAACTCAGCAAAGCATCGCCATTGCTCAAATGGTCAATTTTTGCTTTATTATTGATATTTGAAAGATTAGTAACTATAATTTTATCAGGTACAACCGCCTCTTTCGTGATTCTATTTTTAGGTTTAATCGTCAGCAAAGTCATTGCCTTTTCGATATGAATGGTGTATTCATACTTTTTGGTAGCATCAAAATCAGGCATATTAAAAGTACTGTGTTTGGTAACGTACTTCAATGCAGACGTTTCTACGGTAAATACTTCTTGTGTAGTAACTCTTACACGTGCTTTTGTTTCGTTTTTAAACAAAATATTTCTTCGTAATTTCTCTAATTTGATGTCGATAAATGCTTTTACAGGTTTTTCTGTTTCATTGTCAATTACTTCAAAAGTGATAGGAATACTATTTTTGTACAACATAAAATTGATAGAATTGCCTGCTGGAGCTTTTTCTACTTTTTCTTTCAATTCAATGTAGTCTTCGGCATTGAGAATAAATTCATATCTACTCGAAATCTTCAAATTTGCCACGTAATCATTACTTTGTGGTCGGGCGGTGGCGTTTTTTACTTCCGAAGCATCTAAATCTACAATTTTGATAGTAGCATCTTTGATAGCGTCTTTGGTTTCAGCATCAATTACTTTTATCGTAAGAGGATAGCGGTCAACCACCATCGGAATGGCATAATCGTGATGTCCTTTATTCAAATCTTTGATTTCAATCGTAGAATTTCCATCAGCATAACCTTCGGCTTTTACTTGTACTTTCAATATATCTTTTCTTGTAAGTGGAATCGAGAAAAAATCATTGGCTTGCTGAGTTCTTCCTTTATAAACTTCACCCGTGTTTTCAGAAGTAACAATAAACTCTGCACTCATTTGTTCGTTGGTCACTTTATTGAACGCTGTGAAGTTCAAGGTCATCACCTTGCTGTCTTTTGTAGCAGTATTATTACTTGTTGTATTGTTAGTCGGATTTTTGATAGGAGCGGGGGCTGTTACAATTACTTCTTGTGTCAGCGTATTTTTAGGGGCTGGTTTTTTACTAAGAAGCATGTCAACGACAATTTTTTCACAGTCTTTTTTTGAAGACAAATCAATGATTTGTTTCGTAAGTGTATAGTCTTTTTCGTTGATTTCAATCAAGAATTTTCCTCTTGCACTTAGATATGCCAAGTATTTTCCGTTTGATTCGCTGCTACTAAGGATTGTCAGAAGTTGCTGTGAAGCTGATGTTTCAAAAATAGAAACGGGCGTATTGATTGCTTTTTTTGTAAGTGAATCTTTTACGCTTAGTTCAAATAAAACAAGTGGGTCGCTGATGAGCGGTGCTACATAAATATCTCCTTCTTTGGCGAAATAACTAAAATCGCCACAAGCAGGACTGGCAATCATTTGCTCTGATTTGGGCGTGTTCAAATTGTCCAAAGCCACAGGGTTCGACCAAGTACCATCATTTTGTAATTGCGTTTTGTATAAATCAAAACCGCCTTTACCGCCTTTTCGGATAGATGAAAAAATGAGTGTACTGCCATCGAGCATAATTCTTGGAGCTTGCTCGCAGCCTGCATTAATATTTGAAGGAAGTTCAACTGCTTTTTCCCAAGTACCATCAGCTTTGCGTTTGGCAACCATTATTTTATAACAACGCTGTTCTGCTTTTGTACTTGTCGGATACTTGGCACGGGCAAAGTACAAGCTTTGTCCATCGGCAGAGAGTGAAGGGAAACTTTCTTCATCAATTGTATTGATAGCTCCACCGATATTTTTTGGTGCAGACCAGCCCGTACTGTCTCGAACAGAAAAATAAATGTCTTCATGTCCTCCCGAATCTTTTCCATTGCCCGAAAAGAAAATAGTATTGCCGTCGTAGCTAAGGCAAGGAGCACCAAAAGGAGCTTTTTCAAAATTATTGGTACCGATTTTACTAATGGCAACTGGTAAAGACCAAGTATTTCCATTTTTTCTTGATTCAAATAGCTTCCATTCGCCTTGTCTGTTCGATTCAAAAACAAGTATTTTGCCGTCAGCACTAATAGAAGGCGATAGTTCTGTAAATTTTAGTGTATTGATGGGAGCTGGCAGTGCTTTGATATTTTGAGAAAAAGAAAGTTCTTTTATCATCGTAAATGATAAAAAAAGTAAAATTGCGAAGCTTCTGATGAGTTTTTTGTTTTTCATGTAAGGATAAATACTATACAAAATTACTTAATTTTGATGACTCATTGATGAAAAAAAATAGGAGTAACCTATTTTGTAAAAAACATAATTATCACAAATGAAATATTTGATTGTCGGTTTGGGTAATATTGGCCCAGAATATCTTCTTACTCGTCATAATGTTGGATTTATGGTTGTTGACCGTCTGGCGAGTAGTTTTGAAGTAAAATTTACGATGGAACGTCTTGCTTATCATACAGAAATCAAACACAAGGGAAAGCAAATTCATTTAATAAAGCCCACTACTTATATGAACCTGAGCGGTAAGGCGGTAAACTATTGGATGAAAGAATTGAAAATCGAGAAAGATAACGTATTAATCATTACTGATGATATAGCCTTGCCTTTTGGAAAACTCAGAACCAAACCTAAAGGTTCGCATGGTGGACACAATGGACTTAGAAATATTGAAGAAGTTTTAGGTTCGCCACAATATGCTCGTTTACGTTTTGGCGTTGGCGATGATTTCAGCAAAGGCAGACAAGCAGAGTACGTTTTGGGGCAATTTGAGCCTAAACAATTAGACGAATTACCTGAGCATTTACAACGTGCTGCCGACATCTCAATTAGCTTTTGTTTACAAGGTTTAGACAAGACAATGAATGCTTATAACCAGTAATTGTATTATTCTAATAAATTTCGATTTTTTTGAAAAAAATAATAACAAAATATTTGCAAACTTTTTACTCTGCATGCAGAATAATATTTTGATTTTATAATGTTGGCATAACATAAGTATTTATTTTTTACTGATTTTTAGGTAGTTACTACTATTTATTTGAAATTTTTTGAAAACAAACATTTGTATATTTGTAAAATATTGCACAACTTTGCATTGTCAAAGTTAGAGGTTTATGTTTGTACAAAACCACGATTTGAAAAAAAATATTTCAAAAAAAATAAACTTTTTCCTACTTATTTACGTAGTATATATACAAAGAGATTAGTAGAAAATCACTGAGTAAAAATCACTAATTATTTTAAGTTTTATTCAGTCAATTAAAATGAGTTTTTCTTATTGCTATTCGTAGTAATATTAAATATAAATACTAAAAATTTTCATAGTTAAATAGGTTTAGAGGTAAGATGGAAAGGGCGTTTCCTTTGGAAACGCCACTTTTTGAAAGAATTTCTCAGAGGCGTTTCGGAAAAGGAGAGAAGAGAAAATATTTTTAAAGAGAATAGTTATTTTTCATAGTTAAATAGGTTTAGAGGTAAGACGGGAAAGGGCGTTTCTTTTGGAAACGCCACTTTTTGAAAAAAACTTCGTTTTACTGATGGCTTTGTTACATTGAAAATCAAAATTTTGTTTAGGGTGTAGTTATTTTTCATAGTTAAATAGGTTTAGAGGTAAGATGATAAAGGACAGAGCTTATAGTTCTGTCTTTTTTTATGAATTTTAAATAAAAAAATCCCTTTTGGTCATGAGCCAAAAGGGATTTTTTGTTGGAAATCAATTAAGGGTATTGTATGATGACATCTTTTGAAATGATTTCATCATTCAGCATTCAAAACTCATCATTTAACTACGCCAATCGCTTTCTCACTACTTCATAAAGAATTACGCCAGTAGCCACTGATACGTTCAATGAACCTACTCGGCCTACTAATGGAATGGTTGCCAGTTCATCTACTGCACGCATCAAATCATCTGAGATACCGTCTTCTTCCGAACCCATGATAATGGCAGTCGGTACTGTTAAATCAACATCATAAATATTTTTTGATACTTTTTCAGAACAAGCTACTACTTGAATACCTGAATTTTGTAAAAATTTCACGGTGTGATATAAATTTTCTTCACGACAAACAGGTAAAAAATTCAATGCTCCCGAAGATGTTTTCATGGCATCAGCATTGATTTGTGCAGCACCTTTTGTAGGAATCACTATGGCATGCACGCCAGTACATTCAGCAGTACGAGCGATTGCTCCAAAGTTACGAACATCGGTGATTCTATCTAATACTAAAATCAAAGGTACTTCTCCTTTTTCGTAAACATCTGCCACAACATTCTCCAGTTTTGCGTAGTTGATAGCCGACACAAAAGCAATAACGCCTTGGTGATTTTTACGAGTAATTCTATCCAACTTTTCAGTAGGTACTTTTTGTACAGGAACACCTTTCAAACGGGCAAATTCTAATACTTCAAGGCTTCCTAACTCTCTCTGAACCAATAATTTGTCGATTTCTTTTCCCGAACGAAGCGTCTCTAATACAGATTGAATGCCGAATACGATGTCTTTATTTTCAGGTTTAGGTTGGTTGAAATATTTGAAGGGTTTTTTAGGGCCGTCCGAGTGCTTTTCAGTTGTCATTATATTATTTGTTATTGATTATGCTTCATCAAGACCTAATCCTTAGATTTTGATTATTTTACAAAGTTCGTAATTTTTTACGCTATTTTTATTTTTCCTTCAAGAAACACAATAAGTCTTTTCATTTTTTCGTCTTTTAAACACTTTTTGAAGACAAAAAAAGAGAGGTTTGAAAATGATTGAACGACACTCGGGCATCAAAAAGTTGGTAAAGAGTAAGTCCTCAATTTATTAAACGGTTTGCTTTTTCCCTAAAAAATATAGTATCTTTGTATCGTATCTGTGGAAATGTACAAATCGTTCTTTGAATTCACATTAATATAATCCTTTCTTTAATTGCTGTTTTTCAGCAACTTACGTATAAAATATTTCAATTTTCTGAATAGTCTCAGAAACATTTTTCCACAGAAAAATCTAATAATTTAAAAAGAGTATTTTAGTTTATTTCTGTTAGCATAAGTCCGTTTTATTGAAGACAAATGTTAATTATTGTTCACGTCAAACCAAAAGAGGTTTGCATAAATCCCAAATCAAGGAGATGAAAAAAATGATTAAATTGACCGTTGCTATCTTAGTAGTTAGTTCGGTAGTTTACGCTTGTAAGGTGAAACAACAAAGTAACCTTTCTCCCGAAATGAAGCCCAAATCTGTCTTTACTCAGGAAAACGATGCCGATATCGTTCATTTATTAGCAAAAAACTGGGTAATTAATGTAGTAAATTATCAGGCAGATGCTCGTAAAAATGTATTATATGAAAGAGGAATAGATGCCAATTTGCATGATTTCTCGAAAGAGTCTTTTCAACTAACAAGCGATGAGAAAGTAATTTACACAGATGGTGCTGGCAAAAAACACCGTGGTACTTGGGAATTAGAAAACGAAAGTACACAACTGGTAATGAAATTTGAAGATGGCGAAGAAATTTCATGGGACATTATCAAAAGAGATAAGAACCATTTAGATTTACACTTAGCCATTGATGCCCGCAAAATTGAGTGGAACGTTGAAGATTTAGATAAAATTGATATTCCAACGGCGGTAGTTTTTGCAGGTTTTTATGCAGGAGTAGTCGATGAGGATACTCAGAGTGTAAATGTTACTTATAGAATGATGCCACGTAGCTAAGGATTGTTTCCTTCGATACTCAACCTCTTTGTTATGGTAAATTAGTTTTACCAAGGCAAGGAGGTTTTTTTATGCCCGTACTTTTCCGAAAAGGACAAATTCCTATGTTGGCTTGCTTATTTAAGGCTATTTTTCAGAATGTGGGAATCTTGTAAGTGATTCCAAAAATTGTATAACACAATGCCTTAGGGCTTTATATACCTTTGTTTTGTTCTAAAGAGACAAATTATTTCAATAGTCATGTTGTCTGAGGCTTGTAGTCTAATTCAATTTTGAACGATTCATTATTAAAAATATATCATAAATTGTTGCTGAATAAAACCTCTAAATCTATTTATGTTAGCCAATGCTTTGGCTAACATTTCAAATAAATTTCTTACTTAGTTAACAATGTGGCTTAGGATATTTTTCCTGATGCCATTCACTATTAATCATTAATCAAATGAACACTACCGAATTATTAGGAAACTGGAATGAGCAGAAAGGGAAACTTAAAGCAAGATTTGCCTCATTAACGGATGACGATTTATTGTTTGCCGAAGGTAAAAAAGAGGAAATGATGGGAAGACTTCAGAAGAAACTTGGAAAAACAAAAGACGAGTTGCATGGTATTATTGACGCTCTTTGATTTTCGAGGTTAAGAAAGTAAGACTATTGAGACTACTCATTTTACAAATTTTAAGATAAATGGACAATGCTCATTATCATTTAGCACTCAATCATTTGCCTCTTATTACACCTATTGTAGGCTTTTTGATTTTGGTATTAGGGATTATTCTCCCTTCTGCCATTATCAAAAGAATTGCTTACGGAGTATTTATTTTGGGGGCTTTTTATACGATTCCTGCTTTTTTAACGGGAGATATGGCAGTAAAGTCGCTAAGTAACTTACTAAATGTAAAACCATTTATACAAGAACATGAAGCAAAAGCTGAGTCTTTTGCTTTACTTTCTTATCTGCTTGGATTGATGTCGCTTTTTGGTTTATGGTCAAATTGGAAAGAAAAGTCTTATGCCAATACTTTTTCTTATATGATACTTACCCTAACAGTAGTCATGTTAATTTTTGCCAAGCAAACAGCTACTTCTGGAGGCAGAATTCGCCATACTGAAATCAGAACAGACGCAGAAACAGATTCTATCAATATCAACAAAACTTTATAGTTTGAATCATGAAGGCATTCAAACTTTAAATGTCATTTCTAAATTTAGTATTGTTTTTTAATAGGTCTGTACTTCAAACATATTTTATTATAACAAAACAAAAAAATGAAAACTAATGAAGATTTACAAAAGGACGTTCAGAATGCCATTAAATGGGAGCGTTTGTTGAATGCCGCAGAAATTGGAGTGACGGTGAAGGATGGTATTGTTACACTTTCTGGAACTGTGGATAGTTACGCAAAAAAATTAGAGGCTGAAAAGGCCGCTAAAAATGTTGCAGGTGTAAAAGTGGTGGTAGAAACCATTCAAGTACAGTTTGGTGAAAATCAAACTCAAAAGAATGATGTCGAAATTGCGAAGGAAGTGATAAATGCTTTTGAGGGTAATTGGGAAATACCCAAAGGAAAGGTAAAAGTAAAGGTAGAAAACGGAATTGTAAGCATGGATGGCGAATTACCTTGGCATTACCAAAAAGTAGCTATCATGCGAATTGTGAAAAACCTGTTAGGGGTAAAAGGAGTAAATAACCATATCTTAATCAAATCTGAAACCCATGATGATATTGAACAAAGAGATATTGAAAGTGCATTGAGACGAAATTGGGCAATTGATGATGAAGACATTATTGTAACCGTGACGGGGCATAAAGTTACGCTAACAGGAAAAGTACAATCTTGGTATCAAAAAGATGAGGCTTCACGCATTGCTTGGAACGCACCAGGTGTTTGGATGGTTGAAAATGAATTATTGGTCGATTATGAAGTGGCTTTGTACAGCAGTGAAGCAATGGCTCAAGCGGATGAATTTTTAGATTAGTAAGATGAATTTATCGAAACAATATTCAATCTAATGCAATGATAATGAGCTTATTCCTGTTGTAGTTAAAACGATACTCATAATTGTAGAAAATATGATAATATTCTTTCAGATAATTTCTTTTTTACTAAATATTAGTTTTGCCGATACTTCAACCGTAACAATCGTTAAAGAAGTTGATGAAACTCAACAATTGTATAACGATTGTCAGCTTAAAGGCTTGGTGAGTTATGAGGCATTTCAGCAATCATTGAAAGGTTATCAGAAATTTCATCCTACCAAACCAATCATTACCATTGTTGATTTTGCCCTTCCTTCATCGGTTGAACGCTTTTTTGTGATTGACCTTGCTCAAAAAAAATTACTCTTTTCATCTTTGGTAGCTCATGGTAAAAAATCGGGCGATAATATTGCTCGTTCATTTTCCAACAAAATGGAGTCGCACCAAAGTAGTTTAGGGTTTTATTTGGTTGGAACTCCCATCCAAAGCCCAAAACACGGACTTGCTCTGCTGTTGCTTGGTTTAGAAAAAGGAGTGAATGATAATGCACGCCGTCGAGAAATCATTATTCATGGTGCGTCTTATGTGAGTCCTTCTTTTGTACAGCAGTTTGGTCGTTGTGGACGTAGTTTTGGCTGTCCGGCATTGCCACAAGACCTTATTCCCAAAGTAGTACCTGTTTTAGCGAACGGAAGTTTGTTGTATATTCATAGTTAGACTACGACTTGCCCTAAAACAGCGGTAGCGACAACCTTTTTTCCTCTGTTTTGCTATGAAAGATAAATACGCTTTTAGAAAAATGACAGTATTACTCTGTTGGATTGCTATTTGTATGGCATTGTTGTTAGTGGAATGCCGTCATTCAAAAGACAATACAGAAAATCCAATAGAGAGTGATTCGCTTCAAAGTCAGGTTTTACCCCAAAAACTTTCCTTTGTTTTGAACGAACAAGACCTCAAGGCATTTTTTACAAGTTTTTCAGAGTCCGATTCACTTCAAAAAGAAGTAAAGACATTTTATGAAAGAAGAAATTACCATTATGCTTGGTTTACTACCAAAGGAATGGCTTTGGCTGTGCCAGTTTTTTATAAACAATTAGAAAATTACAGACACGATTTTGCAGATAATAGTCTCAATTATGCTCTTTTAGATACTTTGATTCGGGCTGTGAAGCGTGATAAAAAAGCTTTTCAAGCCAATAATCGCCAAACTCAGCAATTAGAAATATTACTGACGACAAGTTTTTTCAAGCACGCTCAAAAAGAGTACGAGGGTATTCAAGAAAATCCTTCAAAGCTTCAGTGGTTTATTCCACGAAATAAGAAAAATTACCAAGCTTTACTTGACTCATTGGTGTCGATACAACCTAATGCCGTGTTCGACGAACCTTTGAACGTTTATTATTTAAGGTTAAAAGAAAAACTTAGACTTTACCGCTCGATTGAGCGAGAAGGTGGTTTTCAACCCATTAGTTTTGATAAAAAACGTTTGACTTTAGGTGAACAAGATTCATGTTTATTAATCTTAAAAAAACACTTACTTGCTACTCAAGACCTTGCACAAAATGATAATTCTATACTTTTTACTGATACTTTAGCCCTTGCACTCAAGCATTTTCAAAGAAGAATGGGTTTGAATGCCAATGGTGTTTTAGACCAAAATACACTGACCGAACTGAATCGCCCGATTGATTTTAGGATTCAGCAAATTATGGTGAATATGGAGCGTTTGCGTTGGATTCCTGTAAAAATGGAAGAAGATTATATTTTGGTCAATATTCCTGAGTTTACACTACACTATTTTGAAAATTCAAAACAACTTTGGAAAACCAATGTGGTAGTAGGAAAAGCAGCGACAAAGACATCAATTTTTAAAGGAAACCTTTCAAATATTGTGTTGAATCCCTATTGGGGCGTTCCGATGAGTATTGGTAAGAATGAAATTTTACCACATCTCCAACGAAATCCGAATTACCTCCGTAAAAACAATATGGAAGTACTTTCGGGTGATAATGTGATAGATGCTTCGAGTATCCATTGGAAAGATTTTAAGGAGAATGTTCCTTTTACTTTCCGACAAAAACCGGGGAAAGACAATGCTTTGGGAAGAATAAAGTTTCTTTTTCCGAATAATTTCAATATTTACTTACACGATACGCCTTCAAAAAATTTATTTGGAGAAAGTAAAAGAGCATTTAGTCATGGCTGTATTCGGGTTGAAAATCCGAAGCAATTGGCATTATATCTTTTGCAAAAAACGGGCGATTGGGATGAAGAAAAAATAGATAAAGTTTTAGCCACGGATAAAGAAAAGTGGGTAAATATTCGCCCGAATTTTCCTGTGTATATCGCCTACTTTACCGCTTGGGTGGACGAAGAAGGCGACCTAAATTTCAGAAACGATATTTATCATTTAGATGAGCAGTTGATGAAGCGAATTTATGGCTTTGAGCTTTGAGCTTTGAGCTGTCTTTAAAATTTTTAATCAGTAAAGTTACATACAAAGGCTGGATACAGAAAAACTCAAAGCTGTAAGCTTATAGCTCACGGCTCAAAGCTCACAGCTAAAAAAAACATGAACCACAAAAACACCTTTGTTATTTCACAAAAAGCAGATGCTTTCTTTCAGGGTATTTATGATGTTTGTGTTTTTATTCTTCATTTTTTCAGAGAAGCGTTTTCGCCACCTTTTGAATGGAAAGAAATTATTGCACAATGTTATGTGGTAGGTTATAAATCACTGCCTTTAGTTTCGCTTACGGGTTTTATTACGGGAATTGTTTTTACGAAGCAATCACGACCTTCTCTTTCAAATTTTGGTGCGAGTTCTTGGTTGCCATCTTTGGTTTCAATTGCTATCATTAAGGCTTTAGCCCCTTTGGTAACGGCACTGATTGCCGCAGGAAAAGTAGGCTCGAATATGGGAGCAGAGTTGGGTTCAATGCGAGTAACTGAACAAATTGATGCCATGGAAGTATCGGCAACTAATCCTTTTAAATTTTTGGTTGTCACCAGAGTTACAGCTATTACGTTGATGTTACCGATTTTGGTAATTTATACAGGTTTTGTGGGTATGTTGGGTTCGTTTATGAATGTTCATCAAAACGAAGCAACCAGTTTCAATTCTTTCTTTCAGAGTGCTTTTAGTACCATTACGTTCTTAGATTTTTTCGCTTTTGTCTTCAAGGCATTTTGTTTTGGTTTTACCATCGGAATAGCTGGTTGTTATCAGGGTTATAATGCCGAAAATGGTACTCAGGGCGTTGGGAAAGCTGCCAATACTGCCGTAGTAATGGCGATGTTCATGGTTTTTATTGAAGAAATCATCATTGTTCAGCTTATAAATGCCATTCGTTAAGGATTTTTCTTATCAATTTTTTACTCAATCACTATTCAATATTTAATTTTTATGATGAATTCTTTAGCATCACAAAGTTACCCTAATAACGAATGTGTGATTCGTACAAGAGGTTTGAAAAAATCCTTCGGAAGTCTTAATGTCTTGAAAAATATCGACTTAGATATTGTCAAGGGTGAAAATTTAGCCGTACTGGGGCGGTCGGGGAGTGGAAAATCGGTGCTAATAAAAATTATTTCAGGCTTGCTAAAACCCGATGAAGGCAAAGTAGAAGTATTAGGACAAGAAATTGATAAAATCGGCCCGGAAGCTTTGCAAGCATTGCGGATGAAAATCGGTTTTTCTTTTCAAAATAGTGCCTTGTACGATAGTATGAGTGTGAAAGAAAATTTATCATTTCCCTTGGTCAGGAATAAAAGACATTTAGGCGAGAAAGAAGTAAAGTACGCTATCGAAGAAGTACTCAGTGAAGTGGGGCTGTCGCAAACGCTTAATCAAATGCCTTCTGAACTTTCGGGCGGACAAAGAAAACGTATCGGAATAGCTCGAACCTTGATTTTGAAACCTGAAATTATGCTTTACGATGAACCTACCGCTGGGCTCGACCCAATCACGAGTATTGACATCAACAACCTGATTTTGAAAGTTCAAAAAAAATATAATACCAGTGCCATCATTATCACCCACGATTTAACTTGTGCCAAAAAGACAGCCAACAAAGTAGCCATGATTGTTGATGGTACGTTTCTGACCTCTGGAAGTTTTGACGAAGTATTTACTTCTGATGATGAAAATGTAAAAGCCTTTTACGATTATAATTTTATAAAAACTGATGAACTCATCGAAAAATAAGCGTCCTATTATTGTTGGAATTTTTATATTTATTGGGCTGGGAATACTTTTACTTGCCATTTTTACTTTGGGCGGACAAAAGAAAACCTTCGTAAGTACTTTTACCATCAATGCCATTTTTGATGATGTCGAAGGCTTACAAGCGGGCGGAAATATTTGGTTTTCGGGTGTAAAAGTGGGGACAGTAAAAAAAATAACTTTCTACGGAAATACACAAGTACAAGTAATAATGAATATTGATAGAGAAGCAGAATCTCATATTCATCAAGGAGCAAAAGCCAAAATCGGTTCGGATGGTTTAATCGGTAATAAAATCATTGTTATTTATGGCGGAGATGCTCGTAAACCCCAAATTGAAAAAGGAGACTTTTTATCGGTAGAACATACACAAACGACCGAAGCGATGATGACCACCTTACAGGCAAACAATAAAAATCTGTTGGAAATAACCAATGATTTTAAAAGTATAAGTAACAAACTGAATCAAGGAAAAGGCTCTTTAGGAATTTTGTTGAATGACCCAACTTTAGCGTTGAAGTTGATGAAAACCGTTGACAAAATGGAAACAACGGTTAGCAATTTCAATGAAACTTCTTTAGAAACCAAAGGAACATTGACCAATCTACATCTTTTCTCACAGAAGTTGAATACGCAAGGGAGTTCCATAAACAGTTTTGTGACGGATACTTCTATCTATAAAAACATGAAAAATGCCTCTGTTCATTTAAGAAATGCCTCTTTATCCGTAGAAAAGTTTTCTAAAAATGCACAAGCGATAGGGAAGCGACTTGAACAAAAAGATAATGTACTTGGACTTTTGTTAAATGATTCTCTGTCAGCAAGTTTGCTGAAAAAAACTTTTAAAAATGCAGAAACCAGTAGTCAGAAATTGGATGAAGATTTAGAAGCCATTCAACATAATTTCTTGTTAAGAGGTTTTTTCAGAAAAAAAGAGAAAGCAAAAATTGACGAATAAATGTATCAATCAAAAATAGTAATCTGTGAATGATGTAAGTCTCTTCCAGAATTGTGTAACACATTCGCAACAGAATAGTAAGACCTTTGAGATAAGTAGTTGACAATGTTTATCAACTGATAAAAAAACTACTTCAAACACTTAGCAATAAGTGAAAGCTATTTAAAACTCAAAGATGATGTTAAAGAAAATTATGTTACTGTCTGCATTACTATTTGTCAATTCAAAAATTGTTACGGCACAATCATTATCAGTCGGCCCAATTGTTGGAGCTAATTTGGCAACGATTAATTCGTTACCCAACACCAAAAGTATTGCAGGTATTTCAGGCGGAGGGTTTGCCAATTACAGCGTTGATGAGCATTTGGGTATCGGAGCAAAAATTTTATACTCACAACTGGGAACAGCTTTTTCAAATTCGTCAAAAGTCGTTAAACTTCACTATATACAAATTCCGCTTTCTGCCATTTATTACTTCGGAGACAATGGCAGTGAGTTTCGTCCAAAGGTTTATGCTGGGCCTTATTTAGGAACATTACTGAAAGCAAAAGATGAAAATGGTAATGAAATTTTAAGACCAGACGGAACGCACGCTTACAACACTTTTGACCTTGGCGGACAAGTTGGACTGGGCTTTAACTATCGCATTATGCCAAGTACTTGGATAAATTTTGATGCTGGTTTTGCCAAAAGTTTCACAGATGTTTCAAAAAACAATAGCAATAGTTATCACAATGTGGCTTTTAGCTTGAATGTAGGCGTTAGCTTTCCGATAAGTGGGGAATAAAAAAATGAAGAATGAGTAATGTGATTTTTTATTTAAAGTATTGAAAATTAGTGTTTTACTTTAAATGAATGTGTTACTTGTTTGATAAAAATATTAAAAATAAGGATTGGAGTTTTAGTTTATTATGGTAATAAGCAGTTTGGTTAATTATTTAAGCAAAGCGTTTATACAGTGGTTAGGTAGTTCATAAACGCTCTCTTTTTAGAGAGTGTTTTTTGTTTTTCGGAAGCACACTTTTAAGAGTTTTTCAAATAAATGATTTCACATTATAAAATCTCAAGATTATGAAAACAGCAGCAGAATTGAACGCAGATATTTTAAGGATAACTTTGGCGATAAAGTCGCAATTTCCAGAACTATCAAAGTACATTGAAGAAATGCCAATAACAATGCCAGATGAAGAAAACCCGGACATTACGCTGAAAAATTTGAAAGAGTATTATGAATCATTAGAAAGTATTTTAAAAAAATATGTGCCGAATCATAAAGGGAGTTCACTTTAGTTTTTTTGGGGGGGACTTTAGGATTTTTGGACTTTAAGACTTTAGGATTTTAAGATTTTGGACTTTAAAATCTTAGCATTTATATTTCAAAATCAGAGCCTTTATTTACTGCATCTTCCTGATTTTTATGGTCTCTTATATTTGTTCTCTTTCTTCCTGCATACTTCTTATTTCCTCCTAAAGTCTTAAAGTCCTAAAATCCTAAAGTCAAGAAATTTCCATCCTTTAATGTGTGAAAAATATAAATTTTACACAAAACTATATAACAGCTTATTTCCTGAAAACCAACAACTTTACATAAGGTTAAGGCTGAGGATAATCTTGGAAAAATACCTGTTTAATTAGCCAGTTGAGCCACTCATTCTGGGAATAAAATTATGATAGAGGTAAAGAAAGAAGGTATTTTACTCCAGAAAACCAACAATGGTTTCGAGAACGAAGGAGTACTGAATCCTGCTGCCATCAGAGTAGGGGATTTTGTGCATTTATTTTATAGGGCGGTCAGTAAGGGAAATTATTCAAGTGTTGGTTATTGTAAACTCAAAAATGCTCTTGAAGTAATAGAACGAAGTGATACTCCTGTGATTTTCCCAGAATTCGACTACGAGTCTCATGGCATCGAAGACCCACGAATTGTAAAAATTGAAGATTTGTATTACCTCACTTACACCGCTTATGATGGCGTGAATGCTTTGGGGGCTTTGGCGACTTCCAAAGACTTGGTAGTCTGGGAAAAACTGGGATTGATAGTACCACAAATCACTTACCAAGAATTTAGTCGCTTGTCGAGTTCAAAAGGAGTATTAAATACCAAGTACGTTCGTTACAATCAGCATGAAAATACATATCACCAAGAAGACCCCGAGGTTTTAGTTTGGGATAAAAATGTAATTTTTTTCCCAAGACGAATCAATGGAAAACTCTTTTTTCTACATCGTATAAAGCCAGACGTGCAAATAGTTGTGGCAGTTGAAAACCTGAATGAACTCACTATTGAATATTGGCAAAATTACTTTTTACACTTCGACGAAAACATCGTATTAAAGCCTGAGTACGAACACGAAGCCAGTTATATCGGAGGAGGTTGTCCACCAATCGAAACCGAAAAAGGTTGGCTATTGATTTATCATGGCGTAAAAGATAGCATCAACGGCTATGTGTATGCGGCTTGTGCTGCTTTGTTGGACATTAACAATCCACAAATAGAATTAGCACGCTTGCCTTATCCACTTTTTAAACCCGAAGAAACTTGGGAATTGAAAGGTGAAGTAAATAATGTTTGCTTTCCGACAGGTGCGGTAGTTTTTGACGACCGCCTTTATATCTACTATGGAGCTGCCGACGAGCAAATCGCCGTGGCTTCTATTAGTTTATCAGCTTTACTCATAGAATTAACACAAAACACCAAGAAAAAATGAGCAATGACAACCAGAATGGCTTTTTGAAAAGTCTAAATTCCTATTCAATTTTGGGAGATAAAAATAACCTTTCGACAGAAAATCAAGAACTTCCAGAGATTTTATTCATTACTTCCTATCCACCTCGTGAGTGTGGGCTGGCCACTTATTCGCAAGATTTGATAATGGCTTTGAAGCATAAATTCAATCAATCTTTTGAGATGAATATTTGTGCTTTGGAAACTGAAAACGAGCGACATCAGTACAAGGGAAAAGTAAAATATATTCTGAATACCGATAATCCTCAGTCCTTTTACAGGCTTGCAGATAATATTAACGACGACGAAGTAATCAAATTAGTGGTAATTCAGCATGAATTTGGTCTTTTCAATCAACAAGAAAAAGCCTTTGTTGATTTCTTGCAAATGCTTACTAAACCCAAATGTTTGGTTTTTCATACGGTTTTGCCAAAACCCAATGCCAAATTGAAAGCCAATGTACAGCAAATGGCAAATTTTAGTGAATCCATTGTTGTAATGACCCATTCGTCGGCAAGTATTCTGAGTAACGAATACGGCGTAGCTTCCAACAAAATTACGGTAATCAAACACGGAACGCACTTGGTGGCTCATGCCGACAAAGCTGTTTTAAAAGATAAATATCAACTTACAGGCAAAAGAGTACTCTCTACTTTTGGTTTGTTGAGTTCGGGAAAAAACATAGAAACTACATTGGCTGCTTTGCCTGCCATTATCGAAAAAAATCCAGAAGTAATGTTTCTGATTATTGGTAAAACGCATCCTTCTATCGTAAAACAAGAAGGAGAGAAGTACCGAAATATGTTGGAAGAAAAAGTAAATACTTTGGGGCTTCAAGCACACGTCAAGTTCATTAATTACTTTGTGCCTTTGCCCGATTTACTCGAATATTTACAGTTGACAGACATTTATTTATTTACCTCAAACGACCCAAACCAAGCAGTAAGCGGTACTTTTTCTTATGCCATTAGCTGTGGTTGTGCCATTATTTCTACGCCCATTCCGCACGCTCGTGAAGTACTTCGCAACGATGCAGGTATCATTATCGACTTTGGTAATGCTACACAATTAGCAGAAGCGGTCATTAAATTATTAGGTAATGAAGACCTACTTAAAACCATCAGTTCCAAAGGTTTGCATAGAATCGTTCCGACTGCTTGGGAGAATTCAGCAATTGCTCATGCTCGGCTGTTTAGTAAAATAATGGACGAGCCAATGTCGCTTCATTTTAAAATACCAGCCGTCAAACTGGACCATATCAAGCGATTGACTACTTCTTTTGGCATGATTCAATTTTCGGTAATTAATCATCCTGATATAAATTCTGGTTATACTTTAGACGACAACGCTCGTGCTTTGGTAGCGATGTGCCAACATTTTGAATTAACCAAAGAAGAAAGTGACTTAACTTATATTTGTCTCTATATCAACTTTATTAGTTTTTGTTTACAGCCAAACGGAAGTTTCTTGAATTATGTAAGCGAAGACAAAAACTTTACAGAACAAAACTACGAAACCAATCTTGAAGATGCCAACGGTAGAGCTATCTGGGCTTTGGGCTATGTAGTGTCATTGAAAGAAGTATTGCCTTCTCCACTAATACTTAAAGCTGACCAACTGCTAAGTAAAGTATTAGTAGATATAGATAAAATTCACTCTACAAGGGCTATGGCGTTTATTATCAAAGGCTTATATTATCGTAGCTTATGGAAAAGTACAGAGCAAAGTACAGAATTGATAACTATTTTTGCCAATCGCTTGGTACAAATGTATCGTCACGAAGCAGAAAAAGATTGGCTTTGGTACGAAAGCTATCTTACTTACGGCAACAGTATTTTACCTGAAGCAATGCTTTGTGCTTGGCTGGCTACCGACAATCAGTTGTATCAAGATGTAGCAAAATCATCTTTTGATTTTCTTTTATCAAAGATTTTTAATGCTAATAGAATCAAGGTTATTTCAAACAAAGGTTGGCATCATAAACAAAACAATACCTTAGATAGTATTTTGGGCGGAGAACAACCCATAGATATTTCCTATACGATTCTTGCTCTGGGCAAGTTTTATACAGTATTCAAAACCGAAGAATACTATTTGAAAATGGAAATAGCCTTTAGTTGGTTTTTGGGGAATAATCATCTGCATCAATTAATTTATAATCCTTGCACTGGTGGCTGTTATGATGGATTAGAAGAAAATTATATCAACTTAAACCAAGGGGCGGAGTCAACCGTGAGTTATTTAATGGCTTGCCTAACACTTGAAAAAAGTAAATTAAATCAGCCACAAGTACGATGGCAACAGATTCGTCAATTGCAATATGGCTGAATCCATCATTTGGGGCTTTCTCCTGATAGTTTTATAAATACTTGGTGCTATTAATGTGTGAATGATAGAACTTATCTTCAATATTATGTAACACAATACGTAAACAAAAGCCTGACCTTTGTTGAGTAGAAAAGAAACATTTAATCAAAAAAGTCATGCAAAATTTCATTACAAAAAGAATCATTAGAAACAGTGTTTTAGGGATTCTAAGTATTTTTCTGGGTTTGTCTTTCGTATCGTGTACCAAACAAATTGCATTTCAAAATTCGGCAGTAGTACCTGCTGCCAGAGGAACAATCCATGTAAAAAGAGATGCCAATAAAAACTATGTGATTGGGGTAAATATTTTAGATTTGGCAGAAGTAAATCGTTTGACACCACCCAAAAAAACCTATGTTGTATGGATGCTGACTGAACAAAGTGAAACCAAAAATATTGGTCAAATCAATTCAGAAACTAAAATGTTTTCTAAAAAGTTGAAAGCCAATTTTGAAACGGTTTCTTCTGAAAAACCTATTCAGGTATTTATTACCGCAGAAGACGACGGAAGTACTCAGTACCCTGGCGAAGTGTTGGTACTTACTACCAATAAGTTCTAAGTAATACACTATGCTAAAAGAACACCTAATTTATATCAACACTTATTTATCAATCAGTTTTTACAGCCTATTTAAACTCAATTTTATTCTAAAACAATCAAGCTATGAAAAAGATATTAGTCATCACTTTGTTGCTGTTGTCGTGGATTGTAGTTCAAAAAGCTACGGCACAGCTCAGAGTTGGTCTGAATCTCAATGTAGGGATTCAGCCACAATGGGGGCCAGATGGCTACGACCACGTTTCGTATTATTATATCCCCGACATCGACGTATTCTATAATGTTGCCAGTCAGCAATATATTTATGAAGAAG
Source organism: Arcicella rigui (assembly GCF_034929435.1). NCBI lineage: Bacteria > Pseudomonadati > Bacteroidota > Cytophagia > Cytophagales > Flectobacillaceae > Arcicella > Arcicella rigui. The sequence continues at coordinate 146,354 of NZ_JAYFUM010000008.1, read as the reverse complement.
GCGGACGATGGGTTTTTGCCCCTTCGTTACCCAATCGTTATGATAATTACGATTTATACAGAGGCTACAAAGTAGTGGTAAATGCCAAAACACCTTACAGAAGAGCCAATACTTATCGTGTAAAGTATGCCCGTTATAAAGACAATCATCAGCAACATATTATTCGTGATAGCCACGATTCACGCTATTTTTCAAATGTCAATCATCCGCAACACGAGCAATGGGAAAGAGAACAAAAGCAGAAAAAAGGGAATAATCATGAAAAGGAAAATCACCCCGGAAACGGCAACAACAAAGGTGGTGATCGAGAACATAAAAACGGTGGAAAGGGAAAGCACTAATGATTAAGAAAGGAAGAGTAGCTCATAAACAAAATGATTTAAACAGCTTAAATAAAAACACGATGAAATCAGCAAAAGTAATTTTCGGTATTTTAATAGGTATAGCAGGCGGTACACTTTTGGGTTTATTATTTGCCCCAGATAAAGGTTCGACAACACGCAAAAGAATTTTAGACAAAGGCGAAGACTATGCCGAAGGACTAAAAAATAAACTTGAAGGCGTTTTGGATGCCGTAGCAGACAAGTACGATACTACTTGGCAGAATGCACAAGTGGGTATCAACGACGGTAAAGAAAAAATGAAGGCCATCAAAGAAGATTTGAAAGCTTAGAAAATAGCATTGCTTTCCTGAATCTGTTTGCCATTCTTTCGTCTTAAAGCTATCTAAATATATCCTTATGAATATCCATGAAGCACCTTTGGAAACACTTGTTGAAAAAGTAGGAGATTATAGTAAAACTTCCTTGGCATTGTGCAAACTTACGGCTATCGACAAATTCGCTGATTTACTTTCTTCTTTGGCTGTCCAAATTATCGTTTATAGCATTCTTATTTTGGCAGTACTCATTGTGAATATTGGCATGGCATTATGGATAGGGGAGTTACTTGGAAAAACTTACTTTGGGTTCTTTGTTATCGCTGCTTGTTATGCTGTGTTGGCTTTTGTTTTACACATTTTTAGACTGAACTGGATAAAGTACCCGATAAACAATGCCATCATCGCTAAATTATTATCCTCTGAAAAAGCATGAAAAAGAAAAGCGAGATAGAAGCACTTCGAGAAGCAATTGCCCAATTAGAAATAAGGCAAAAACAGGAATTATTGGATTTGAAAACTCAGTTTACACTAACACAGGATAGTTTCAAGTCGATGAACCTTATCAAAAGCACTTTCAAAGATATATCCACTTCGCCCGATTTAAGGAATATGATTTTAAACAACACAATAGCCCTTACAACTGGCTATTTGTCGAAGCGTATTTTGGTGGGTTCATCGCACAATATTTTCAAAAAAGCCATAGGTACTTTTGTGGAGTTTACCGTAGCAAAACTGACGCTAAATCAGGCTGGAAAAATGGTAAATGTGGGCAAAAAAGTATTGAATTACTTTATCAATGCCCGACGCAAAAGCCTTCGCCTCAACACCAACATTCAAGAAAATGATGACACTTTTGAAGTATCAACCCCTTTAGGAAAAATCCAATCAAAGGAAGTAGTTGTTCTTCGTATAGAATAGTAGGTTATCAAAAACAGTCAATTAAAACTCAAATCACCATCAGTAATAGAAGTATTATTAATGGCTAATCAAAAAATCTAAATGAAAAAAACATTCGTATTTATCACAGCTATCGCAATGACGGTAGCAGTGATGGGCTGTGATTCTTCGGCCAAAAAAGTAGAAAACGCTCAAGAAGATGTAGCGGAAGCGAAAGCAGATTTGAAAGACGCTAAAGAAGATTATACCCAAGAAATAGAGTCTTATAGACAAGAAACGGCTGATAAAATTGCTACAAACGACCAAAGTATCGCTGAATTCAAGACCAGAATTGCCTCTGAGAAAAAAGAAGCAAAGGCAGATTACAACAAAAAGATTGTGGCTTTAGAAAAGAAAAATAGCGACATGAAAAAAAGAATGGATGAATACAAAGAAACGGGCAGAGAAAACTGGCTGATTTTTAAAATGGAATTCAACCGTGATATGGACGAGCTTGGACAAGCCTTCAAGGATTTAACTGTTAAAAATGTCAAATAAACTGAACCGAATTTTGTAAAACACTTAGGTTCAATCTAATTCAAAATGAAAAAAATAACTTTATTACTCGCAGTGATGACTGTATTTACAGCGAATATTTTCGCTCAGGAAACAAATCAGAAATTTAATTTGGGTATAAAAGCAGGGGGAAATTTCTCTAATATTTATGATACTCAGGGCGACTCTTTTACGGCTGATGGCAAATTAGGTTTTGCTGGTGGTGTATTTATGAGTATTCCAATTATCAAATTTATCGGTATTCAGCCAGAAGTATTATTCTCGCAGAAGGGTTTCAAAGGCAAGGGCGTTTTGTTGGGAAGTAGCTACGACCTTACTCGTACTACCAGTTATATCGACATCCCAATTCTGTTGGCCATCAAACCAATCAATATGCTTACGATTTTGGCTGGACCACAATTTTCTTTTTTATTGAAAGAAAAGAACGTTTTCCAAAATTCATTAGCCAGCGTAGAACAGGAAGAAGTATTTAAAAATGATAACGTTCGTAAAAACATCATGGGTTTCACGGGTGGTTTAGACCTTAATTTCCAGAGTATTACTTTAGGATTAAGAGCTAATTATGACTACCAAACCAATAATGGAGACGGAACGTCGTCAACGCCTCGTTACAAAAATGCTTGGTATCAAGCAACCATCGGTTTTAGATTTTTATAAGCTCTAACGCAAAATATCATGGGAAATTTAATTTATTCAATTGCGGTTATTTTAATCATTGTTTGGGCAATTGGCATTATTGGTTACGGTGCAGGAGGGCTCATACACATACTTTTGGTAATAGCGATTATAGCTATTTTATTAAGAATTATTCAAGGTAAAAGACCGTTATAACGAGTCGTTTTCATCATCGTTGGCTCGCTGCAATAACACAGCAAATTGTTAATGAATGGTTTGAATACCAGTTAATATTTGGGGTTTATTGCAGTGAACCGATGATTTTCTTATATCACTTCTCCTTATAATTAGGAAAATACCGAAGCTACTTCGACCGCCAGTCCCATTTTTTCTTCCTTTTTGTTCACGCATTGACGGTATTTCAATGCGTGATTTTTCTTTGTGAAAATTTACTCAGCCAATCGTTCAATAAGCTCAAATAGCAGAATGTGTGAATTATATAAGTTTCCAAAATAATTATATAATTGCTTTACTCAAAAAATAACTCATCTTTGTTGGTTGATTTTCAGACTGTTAATCTTTTCAATAGAAAAATTTTCAATTTTCCTCACTTCTCATTTTTCTAAACTTTCTCATCGTTGAATCTTTTTGCCAACAATGGTGACAATTCAATCAATTAATCATTTTAAACCAGTTCGAGGAGAATAAATAATCTATGAAATTATACATAAAATATATGGTAAGTGCCCGTTGTAAAATAATGGTGAAAACCGAATTGAAAAAGTTGGGCTTACATTTTATTGTGGTGGATTTGGGAGAAGTAGAAATTATGGAAACCCTAAGTGCATCACAAAGAGAAGAATTGAAGATTGCCTTACTGGCTTCGGGGCTGGAATTGATGGATGATAAAAAAGCAATGCTGATTGAAAAAATAAAAAATGTGGTGATAGAAATGGTACATTATTCGGAGGAATTGCCCAAAATCAATTTTTCTAATTTTCTCAGTGAAAAACTCAATTACGATTATACTTACTTGGCAAATTTGTTTTCAGAGGTGCAAGGTACAACCATTGAGCAATTTATTATTTCCCATAAAATTGAACGTATTAAAGAATTGATGATTTATGGAGAATTGAACATTACCGAAATCGCCCAACAAATGAATTACAGCAGTGTAGCTCACTTGTCGAGCCAGTTTAAGAAAGTAACTGGGCTTTCGCCATCGCATTTCAGACAATTAAAAGATAAAAGACGTAATCCCATTGAAGATATTTAACCAACCATTTGCCTTGAACATTTCAGCCCTAATTTGTGTATGAAAAATCCAACTAAAATAAAATTATTTCTGGTCGATGACGATGCCTTATTTTTAAAATCTTTAGAAATAGAGTTTTTACAAAATGAAGCATTTGATGTAGAAACATTCGCTACTGGTGAACTTTGTATTGCTAATCTATCGCATCATCCAGATGTAATTATTTTGGATTATCATTTAGACGGCATAGAAAAAAATGCCATGAATGGTATAGCAACCTTAGACTGTATCAAAGAAAAAATGCCCGCAACGCCAGTGGTGATGCTGTCGTCGCAAGATAAAATTGATGTGGCTATCAATTGTATGCACCACAACGCTTTCGATTATGTCGTAAAAAGCGAAACGGCTTTTGTGCGTTTGCAGAAAAATATTGATGTCATTTTCAAGTTCCAAAAAATCAAAAAACAGTTGAGTTGGTATATGGATAGAATGTAGTTATGAATTATGAGTTGTGAATTATGAATTATGAGTTATGAGTTGTGAATTATGAGTTATGAATTATGAGTTATGAATTGTGAGTTATGAATTGTGATTTATGAGTTATGAGTTATGAGTTGTGAGTTATGAATTGTGAGTTGTGAGTTATGATTTTTGAATTCTTATATTTTGTAAGTTTCTGATTATTAGATGCTTGAAATTGTATTCACTGCTCGTTTTTTTCTATTAACTTATTCACTTATTCACTCCTTTGCTCAATGAAAATCTAATGGTTTTGTTCATCCCAAAAGCCATTAGAGTAGTCTAACCTCTATCTATTGATACATTTTTATACTATTTTCTCCCTGTAATGAAAAAAAAACTATTAGTGAAAGCCAATGAAAAACTTGAGCAAGCCCAAGACCATGCTTTTACGATTGTTGCCATTGGTGCATCTGTTGGCGGACTTGAAGCGATTTGCGAATTGTTGAAAAATATTTCGCCTGATACGGGTATGGCTTTTATTTATGTACAACACCTCAACCCCGACCATAAGAGTTTGCTTACTTCTATTTTAGCCAAAATGACTACGATGAAAGTACAGGAAATTGAAAATATGGAACATATTTTACCGAATAATGTCTATGTAATTCCGACGAATCAAGTGATAGAAGTAATCGACGGACACATTAAATTGTTACCACGCACCAAAAATACGGCTGTGATTTCGATTGACGTACTTTTCTCGTCGCTTGCCAAAACACACCATGAAAAAGTAATAGGAGTGATTCTTTCGGGAAATGCCAGCGATGGTACAAACGGACTAAAGGACATCAAAGAAGCAGGAGGGATTACTATTGCACAGGACGATACCGCTCAAGCCAACAGTATGCCATTGTCTGCCATTAATGCTGGCATTGTAGATTTTGTTTTATCTCCAAAAGACATTGCCAAAAAGTTAGAGAATCTCAGTAAATCAAATTTTGACAAAAAAATAAAGGATGATATAGAAGTACAAAACGAAAACCCCAATGCTGATTTGGATAATATCTTCAATCTATTGCGAACAAAAATGGGCGTAGATTTTAGCCATTATAAAATGCCAACCATCAAAAGACGCATTACCCACAAAATGAAGCAATCGGGGATAAAAACGATTAAAGAATATGTAGTTTTCCTACAAAAAGATGATGCCGCCATTGCTTTACTTTACAAAGATTTGCTGATAAATGTTACCAATTTTTTCAGAGATACCGAAACCTTTGAATACTTAGAAAGTACCATTTTACCAAAATTATTGAAAAGTAAAAATAGTGAAGAAAGCCTGAGAATTTGGGTACCTGCTTGTTCTACGGGCGAAGAAGCCTACTCGATAGCGATTTTGATTGATGAATTGAGAGAGAAAAAAAACAAGAAAATTATCTTTCAGATTTTTGCTACCGACCTCAGCGACGAAGCCATTCAAGCCGCACGATTGGGCGAATATTCACAAACGGATGTAAAAAACATTCCACAAAAATACCTGAATCGCTACTTTTCAAAAATTGGCGAAAACTATAAAGTCATCAAAGAATTGCGTGATTTATGCGTATTTGCTCCACATAATATTTTGCGAGGCCCACCTTTTTCAAGAATGGATTTTGTAAGTTGTTGCAATCTATTGATTTACTTCGACTCTACGGCACAGAAAAAAGTATTTACTACCCTACATTTTGCCCTCAACGACGCAGGTTTTTTGATGCTCGGCAAAGCAGAAACCATTGGTACTACCTCACAGCTTTTTACGCAAGTAAACAGTAAATATAAAATTTATACTTGTAAAAAAAGTAATGGTATTAGGCGGCAAATGGAGCTTCAACCTCGTTTTCCGAGAACAATTTTTCCCACTAAGAAAATCAACATTCCCACAAAAAGTATCAGCGTTACTCCCGTTGGCATCGAAAATGCCATTGATGCCGTTTTGTTGGCATCTTATATGCCAGCTTGTGCCGTGATTAATAAAGACATGGAAATACTTCAATTCAGAGGCCCCGTTTCTTTTTTTCTCGAACACCAGTCAGGCAAAGCCAGTCTTCATATTCTGAAAATGGCAAGACCAGAATTTGCTTTTGAGCTACGCAACGCTATTTATGAAGTAATCAAAACCAAACAAAATGTTCAAAAATCAGGCATCGAAATCAAGATAGAATCCGCTTGGCAATTGCTGTCTTTTGAAGTTTCTCCGCTCAAAATTGATTGGGAAGAACCGCTCATTATGATTGTCTTTACGCTACACAAACAAGCCGACAGGAGCTTAGAAAACCACAAAAGCGATAAAAGTTCTTTGGCACTTCGTGACCAAAGAATTAAAAAATTAACCGAAGAACTCAACAGTATTCGTAAAGAAATCAATACGATTACGGATTTACAGGAAATTACTTTTGAGGAATTACAAGTAGCCAATGAAGAGATTGTTTCGTCAAACGAAGAGTACCAAACCTTGAACGAAGAGCTTGAAACTTCCAGAGAAGAAATTGAGGTAACCAATGAAGAACTGATTTCGAGTAATCAGGAATTGCACATGCGGAATAGTTTGCTGACAGAAGCTTACGATTTTTCAGAGGCAATTATTGCTACTATTCACGAACCCATGTTGGTTTTGGATAAAAACTTTGCCGTGAAATCTGCCAATAAATCATTTTACGAAAAATTTCTTTTCAAAAAACAAGATACCGAAGGCATTTCTTTGTTTGATTTGGGTGATAAACAGTGGAATATCGTAGAACTAAAAACGGCTTTAAAAAATATCATTTCACATAATAGTAGTTTATCAAAATTTCACCTTACTCATACGTTCAAAGGAATTGGTGAAAAACATTTACTATTAAACGGCAATCTTATATTACAAAAAATCAGTTCTGAACAATTGATTTTATTGGCAATAGAAGACATTACGGAACAGAAAAGAATTGAAAATAATCTGGCTCAAAGTCTGAAAGAAGTATTAGATTATCGTTATGCCCTTGATGCTTCTTCGATTGTAGATGTGGCAGACGAAAAGGGAATTATCAATTATGTAAATGATAATTATTGCAGAATTTCCCAGTATTCATCGGATGAATTAATCGGAAAAAATCATCGAGTCATCAACTCAAATTACCATTCCGAAGTATTTATGAAGGAATTATGGGATACCATAATGAGCGGTAAAATTTGGAGAAATGAATTAAGAAATAAAGCAAAAGATGGTTCATTCTATTGGGTAAATTCTACAATTGTTCCGTTTCTGGATGAGGAGCAAAAACCTTATCAATTTGTGGCAATCAGTATAGATATTACTGACCAAAAAATGGCTGAGAGAGAACTGATGGAAGCAAAAATCTTTGCCGAACTTGCCACAGGTATTGCCGAGGAGGCACAGACAAAAGCCGAAAGGGCTTCACATAATGCCGAGGAAGCCATGAAAGCCAAGCAACAGTTTTTATCCAATATGAGTCACGAGATACGAACGCCTTTGAATGCCATCATTGGTTTTACAAAAATTGTTCTTAAAACCAATTTAGAAGCCAAACAAAAAGAGTATTTGACGGCGATTAAAATGAGTGGCGATGCTTTGATTGTATTAATCAATGACATTCTGGATTTGGCGAAAGTAGATGCAGGAAAAATGGTTTTTGAAAAAAAACCTTTCAAATTGGCGTTTTCGGTATTGACGATTATTCGACTTTTTGAAACCAAAAGTCAAGAAAAAAACCTCATTTTAAAGTCCGAAATCGACACCAATATTCCAGAAGTACTGGTAGGCGACGCCTCACGTTTACACCAAATTATGTTGAATTTGGTAAGTAATGCCTTAAAATTTACGGCAAAAGGCTACATTTCATTAAATATTCGTTTGCTAAACGAAGATGCCGAAAAAGTAACGATTCAGTTTTCGGTAGAAGATACCGGTATTGGCATCGCTACCGACCAGTTAAAAACCATTTTTGAAAACTTCCAGCAAGCATCCAGCGAAACTTCCCGTTTGTACGGCGGCACAGGCTTGGGGCTTGCCATCGCCAAACAATTGGTAGAGTCGCAAGGGGGCGTTATTAGCCTTAAAAGTAAAATAGACGAAGGTTCTACCTTTACTTTTGTGCTGACTTTCTTCAAAACCGAAGCAAAAGCCGAAGAAGAAATAGAGTTGATTCCTTTAGACAACCGACTCAGCAATGTAAATGTCTTGGTCGCCGAAGATACTCCTCTGAATCAATTATTGATAAAAACCCTTTTGGATGATTTTAATTTTGAATGCGATATTGCCGAAAATGGAAAAATCGCCATCGAAAAGCTACAAAGCAAAACTTATGATATTATTTTGATGGACATACAAATGCCCGAAATGAATGGTTTTGAGGCAACAGAGTACATCCGAAACACACTGCAATCCAATATCCCGATTATTGCTCTCACGGCTGACGTTACCACATCAGATGTGGCAAAATGCAAAGAAGTAGGCATGAACGAGTACATAGCCAAACCTGTGGACGAACGTCTACTTTATACTTTGATGGTAGGACTGATTCCGCAGAAAATAATTGAAAAAGTAATGGAAGACGAAGTATTGATGATAGAAGACGATACGCTTGTGACCTATTTAGATTTAAGCTACTTGACTACCCGCACCAAGAATAATCCGAAATTGATGACAGAAATGATTAGTATTTATCTCAAACAAACGCCGATACTAATCAATGCAATGAAGCAAAGTTTATTGGAAAATAACTGGCAATTGTTACAGGCGACGGTGCATAAAATGATTCCTTCGTTTTCGATAATGGGTATCAAAGGAGAACACGAAAACGTAGCCAAAAGAATTTATGATTATGCTGGCTTGAATCAACCCCATGAAAGTATTCATGATTTAGTTGCTCAACTCGAATTTGTTTGCGAACAGGCTTGTAAAGAATTGGAGCTTGAGCTTGAGAGAATTAATAATTTGTAAATGAACCTTGTGCTTATAGCATAAGGCTTACAGCCTAAAGCGGGTAAAAATAATTTTGCCAACTTACTTAAAAGTGTGAATCATATAACTCTCTTCCACAATTCTATAACATCATCGCTTTTTAATTCCTCATCTTTGTATTGAAATTAGAAACCCTTCTAATGAACTAATTATCAGCGAGATGAAGAAAAAAATATTTTATTTAATGACTGCCCTTTTGTTGTCATTTACGCCAATTGCTCTACAAGCCTCAGCCATTGTAGCCGAAGAACCTACTACGATGAGTGTTGAAAATGAAGTAAAAGCTAAGGCTTTAGTACAACGTTTGGAAGAAATAAAAGCCATGGATAAATCTTCTATGACTTCAAAAGAAAAGAAGGCATTGCGTAAAGAAGTACGCAGTACCAAAGCGGCACTTTCAGAAATGAATGGCGGAGTTTATCTTTCGGTAGGAGCAATCATCATCATTATTTTATTACTGATTATATTATTATGAAAGTGCTTACAGAAAGTATTTTTTATGAAGTATGCACTTTGTTTCAGAAAATCACCAATCGCTATTACCTCAAAGGACTTCATGTTTGTAGTGCCATTATACAGCTGCAAAATTAAGATTTAGCAAAACTATGTTCAAACACTACAAATATTAAAAGACGAATACTTATTTTGACAAACCTATCTATTTCAATACCGTTGGTAATTTATTCTTTTATGAGAATAGATTGCCATTTTTTTTGATTTTGGAGGTACAGCAATGCTTCTGAAATGGTGGCTTTTTCAACTTAGCGTGGTTTTGGTAATATCAATACTTTCTGATAACAATCTATAAATTAATGTAATTTTTTACCGAGTAAAAAAAAAACCGCTTAAAGACGAATCTCTAAGCGGTTTTAAATTGTGGAGACTATGGGATTCGAACCCATGACCTCTACGCTGCCAGCGTAGCGCTCTAGCCAACTGAGCTAAGCCCCCCCAAAGTTTTGCAAATGTAAAGAATATACTTTGTTCTGCAAAACTTTGATTGGTGTCGGGTTAAAAATTCACCCTTGCACCAATACCTCCTTGCGGATGGATATATTGTGAGGCTGGTATCATCTCAAGATATACGCCCAATTCGCCAAAAACTGACAATGGTGAATTGGGAATCGAGTACTCTAAGCCTGCCTGTCCGATTCCGCCTGTGCCAGAAGAGGACATTTGGACTCTGTTTACAACATAATTGCGGGAGGTCATCTGTAAACCAAAACCATAGTAGGCTTCTAACAGGTTACTTCCTAATTCTCTGTGCCAAAGATAAAGGGCATTGAATGAAACGCCTGCTCCATCAAAACTTCCCTCTCGATAAGGGCTTCTTAGTCCCCAAATTGCTCCGTAAACGCCCAAGTTAAACTCAATGGCATTTTTATCGTTTTTCAGATAACGCCTTACGGTTAAGCCTGATGGGTCGCCTAATTTTGCTCCAACTGCCCAAGCTTTATACTGTGAATGCCCAACAAAACTGATACAAAGGAGAAATACAATACAAAGAATTTTTTTCATGATGATAAGGTTTACTGTTGATAAGCCTTGAGTAAAGTCATCAGATGTTGGTTTTCTTCGGATGTTCCTATTGAAATTCTTAGAGAATTATCACAAAGTTTTACTTTTGAACGGTCACGAACAATGGTTTTTTGTTCGATTAAGTAATCAAAAACGGCTTTGGCATCTTGGAATTTCACTAAGAGGAAATTGGCATCCGACGGGAATATTTTCTCAACGATTGACAAACCTGATAACTCTTCGGCTAATAACTGACGGTTATGATTCAGGGTATTAACGGAATTCTTAACGAAATCAGTATTATCAATATTTTCAATGAGTAGTTTTTGCGTCAGCCCGTTGATATTGTAAGGGTACTTTATTTTGTTTAAAAGCTTGATAAGCTCTTCGTTGGCAAATGCCATTCCCAAACGTAAAGCGGCTAATCCCCAAGCTTTTGAGAAAGTTTGGAGTACCATTACGTTAGGAAAATTATCTAATTCTTGAATAAAAGAAGGCTCGTCAGAAAAATCGTTGTAGGCTTCATCAATGACTACAATTCCGTGTTCAAAATTGTCGATAATGCTTAAAATTGCTTCACGATTGATAATATTTCCTGTTGGATTATTGGGCGAACAGATAAAAATCAATTTCGTTTTCTGATTGATTGCCTCTATGATGGCATCTGTATCTAATTGATAATCCTCGGTTAAATCAATTTTCTGGATTTGAACATTATTCACAGAAGCACTTACTTCATACATTCCATAAGTAGGCGGAAGGATGATGATATTGTCTTCTTTTGGTTCGCAAGTCAATCGGATAATCAAATCAATCGGTTCGTCAGAACCATTTCCTAAAAATATCTGTGAAGGTCTGCAAGCTTTGATAGCCGCCAATTTTTCTTTAATGGCAAATTGATATGGGTCTGGATAACGATTCCAATTTTCGGGCGTTGCCGAGCCAATTGGGTTTTCGTTTGCATCCAAAAATATTCCTTCTTTTCCTGTATATTCATCACGTGCAGACGAGTAAGGAGCAAGGCTAAGAATATGTTTACGAACTATCTGTTGTATGTTAAAACTCATAGTTAAAATAATTTACAATCTAATTTTTACTGCATTGGCGTGTGCGTCTAATGACTCCGCCTCTGCCATTTCGATAATGGTTTTGCCCAAATTTTTGATACCTTCTTGCGTAATGTGTTGTACCGTGATTTTCTTCACGAAACTATCCAAACTTACGCCCGAGTAGGCTTTTGCATAACCGTTGGTTGGGAGCGTATGGTTCGTGCCAGAAGCATAGTCGCCAGCCGATTCGGGAGTGTAATTTCCTAAAAAGATTGAACCTGCCTGATAGATTTTTTCTGATACTTCTTCTGCGTTCTCTACTGATAAAATCAAGTGTTCGGCAGCGTATTCGTTCAGAAGCGTCAGGGCAATTTCTTGGTTTTCTACCAAAATTGCTTGGCTGTTTTCAAGGGCTTGTGAGGCAAAAGCGGCTCTTGGTAATACCGCTAATTGTTTACTCAATTCTTCATTTACAGCATCAATGATTTTCTCAGAAGTAGAAACCAATAATACTTGTGAGTCGATACCATGTTCGGCTTGTGACAATAAATCTGCGGCTACAAAAGCAGGATTTGCCGTATCATCGGCATAAACTGCCACTTCCGACGGCCCCGCTGGCATATCAATCGCTACGCCTTCTTTGTTTACCAACATTTTGGCGGCTGTAACGTACTGATTTCCCGGACCAAAAATTTTATAAACTTTTGGAATACTTTCTGTACCATAAGCCATTGCCGCAACTGCCTGAGCTCCACCAATTCTAAAAATTTTGCTGATGCCACAAAGGGAAGCCGCATATAAAATGGCTGGATGGTTGGAAGGTGTACACAAAACTACTTCACGACAAGCCGCTATTTGTGCAGGAATTCCCAGCATCAGTACCGTTGAAAACAATGGAGCTGTTCCGCCCGGAATATATACCCCAACTTTTTCGATACCTACCGTTTTTCTCCAACAAGTAACGCCACTCATAGTTTCAATTTTCTCAGGAGTACTCTTCTGAGCTTCATGAAACTTGTAAATATTGCTATATGCTTGATGAATTGCTTTTTTTAAGTCTTCGGAAAGTAAACTTTCAGCTTTTTCGATTTCTTCGACAGGCATGGCTAATGAATCGAGATGGACTTTATCGAAGGTCAAAGCAAAATCACGAAGTGCGGCATCGCCTTCGTTTTTTACTCGACTCAAAATAGGGGCAACTCGCTGTTCAATCACAGAAATATCTTGTGTCGGACGAGTAAGTAAGGCTTGGTATTCGGACTGTTTAGGATATTTTATAATCTTCATTGAATCTAATAAATCATTTTTTCAATTGGCATTACCAAAATTCCTTCAGCACCTGCTTCACGGAGTTTTTCGATATTTTGCCAAAAGTCATTTTCGTTAATTACTGAACTCATCGCCGACCAGCCAGCTTGTGCTAAAGGAATCACCGATGGCGATTGCATTCCCGGCAACAATTTACTGATGGCTTCAATGTTTTCGTTTTTAGTGTTCAAAACCACATACTTGTTATTTTTTGCACGTTGAACGGCATCAATTCTAAAAAGAATTTGGTTAAGAATACTTTGTTTTTCTTCCGACATTTTCGTGTAGCCAATCATGATGGCTTCCGAACGGAAAATTACTTCTACTTCTTTCAAACCGTTACTCAACAAAGTACCACCCGAAGAAACAATATCGCAAACAGCATGAGCCAAACCAATACTTGGGGCAATTTCTACCGAACCAGAAATCTCATGAATATGCGATTGTACTCCTTGCGATTGCAAATAATTGCCTAAAATAATTGGGTACGAAGTAGCAATATCTTTTCCTTGTAAATCTTGTACTCCACGGTACTCTTCGCTACGAGGAATGGCAATAGATAAACGACATTTTGAGAAGCCCAAAAGTTTTACTTCTGATACATTTTTATTACTTTCAACATGCACGTTTTGTCCGACAATACCAATGTCAGCCACACCGTCTTCTACATAACCCGGAATATCGTCGTCTCTTAAAAACAAAAATTCAGCAGGGAAATTAGAAGAAGTAGCTTTTAATTTACCAGCACCATTATCAAACTTGATTCCACATTCCTTAAAAAGATTGAGGGAGTCTTCACTTAAACGTCCAGATTTTTGAACGGCAATTCTTAAATTTTGAGTCACTTGTCAGTTATTTATAGTCAGTTTTTTGCTAACAATCTCCAAAAAATAGAGAATGGCTTGTCCTCTTGAAAGCGAAATATGCAACGCTTATTTTGGCTAAATGCTAACGGACTGCAAAATTACGGAATCCAACTTAGGTTTTGACGGCTTTTTCATAAATTGTCGCTAAATCATCCATATTTCTTTTCTAAAAAAGAATATTTTGACGTTTATAGCTTTTATTTGAATGGTTTTTGGGCAGAAGTACAAAGGCGAGCCAAAATTATCGCTGCTACTGCTAAGAAAACTATTTTTTAGTAGAATAAACATACATACAAACATAAATGAAATATATCCATGAAAACTTACAAACAATTGTTATTAGCCAATAAAGCTTGGGCAAAAGAAAGACTTGAATTAGATGAAAGCTATTTCACGAATCTTTCTAAAGACCAAAAACCTGTTTTTCTATGGATTGGCTGTGCTGACAGCCGTGTGCCTGCCGAGGAAATAACAAATACTCATCCCGGAGAAGTATTTGTGCATCGGAATGTAGCCAATTTGGTCGTGCATACTGACATCAATTTGTTGTCGGTTTTACAATATGCCGTGGAAGTTTTACACGTAAAGCATGTAATTGTTTGTGGACATTATGGCTGTGGAGGTGTAAAGGCAGCAATGGGACAAAACGATTTGGGTTTAATCAATAAATGGCTCAGAAATATCAAGGAGATTTATGATAAACATAATTATGAATTGAAAAATATTTCAGATGAGTCGGCTCGTTTCAACCGTTTGGTAGAGCTAAATGTAGAAGAACAAGTAAAAAATTTAGCTAAAACTACTATCGTTCAGCGTGCTTGGAAAAACTTCAAAGTGCCACATTTGCACGGTTGGGTTTTTGATATGAAAACAGGTTTGATAAAAGAAGTAATGGAAATTGAAGCCTGTTCAGAAGTTGACCCAATTTTCAAATATGAATTCCATACAGATGAATTAATTACTAACAGTTCAATTCATTAAAAAGTGATTAGCTAATAGTGATTGGTAATTAGTTTTAAAATGCTAATTACCAATTATTTACATGAAAGTTAATTGAAATCATTTCTAAAAGCTATTTGAGATTTCTGATATATGACACAAGAAACCATTTAATAAATCCAAAATCCGACATCTGAAATCCGAAAGCAAATGCCTTTCACAACTATTATTTACGATAATACCTTCATTAATTTCGCTAATTTCTCAGCGTCCAATTTCCCTGAAGTTCTTACGCCGCTACAAATATCTAAACCAAAAGGTTTTACAAACTCAAGAGCTTCTTTTACATTGTCGGGATTCAGACCGCCAGCCAAAAATACGGGAATAGAAAGTTCTTCCACAATTTGTCGGCTAATCGTCCAATCGTGTTTTCGACCCGTTCCGCCTAATTCCTTTACTGCTAAATTGGGATTTCCCGAATCCAATAAAATCATATCTGCTAAACTTTCATACTTCTTGGCTTCTTGAATAGAACTTTCGTCTGTTACATGAATTACTTGTATCAGTTTGATATTTGGCAAATTAGCTCTTAGAATCGGGTAAGTTTCTACCGCTACTGCATCTACCAATTGAATACAATTTGTGCCTGTAATGCGTTGATGTTCAATAATTTCAGCCGCTTCGGTTTTTGGCGTTAGCAAAAAACTATCAAGATGTGTAGGAATCGTCTTTGCAATTGCTTGAATAAGTTCATCATCAATCGTTCCCGGGCCACTCGGCATTTTTGCCACCAAGCCCAATACATCAGCCCCTGCTTCGATAGCCATTTTAGCTTCTTCTTTCGTAGAAATACAGCAAATTTTAATTTTGACTTTCATGGCTAAAGACTACTTTATTTTCTATTTCTTCATTCATAAAAAGTAAGTTTACTTTATCGTCGTAAAGAGCATTAAAGGCAAAATGCTTTTTTTGTAATATGTATTCGTAAATAAAAAAGTCAGTTTTGGGTGTTGGGAAGCTATGGATATTTTCAAAATTATGCCATTCTAATACGCCTTCGTTACACAGTGGAGGTTCAAAAAAATCTATTTCTGCCTCATAAATAAAGCTCATCCAATTGTACTTTACGGGCGAAGTTTCGACCAAAGTACCACAAAAACGCATTGCAGGTACTTTTATGCCAGCTTCTTCCCATACTTCACGGATGGCTGCATGATAAGGGTCTTCATAAGCATCTACTTTTCCGCCCACAGGTACATA
Source organism: Arcicella rigui (assembly GCF_034929435.1). Classification (NCBI taxonomy): domain Bacteria; kingdom Pseudomonadati; phylum Bacteroidota; class Cytophagia; order Cytophagales; family Flectobacillaceae; genus Arcicella; species Arcicella rigui. The sequence goes on along the minus strand of NZ_JAYFUM010000008.1, from coordinate 129,970 downwards.
AGTATCTTTGTTGGGTTCATTAAAACGCTTGAGTAACAAAAAGTTTGTTCCCTTACGAAGTACACATATTACGGCTACTCTTTTTAAACCTTCCATGATTTATTCTTGTACAGGAATTTTGGTGGTAAGATAACTGCCCAATAAACCTAAAATAATCAAAGACATCAAGGCGATTTTTAAAGAGAAAAATTCAGATAAGTAACCAATCATCACTGGGCCAATCAAAAATCCTGCAATACCCAAAGTAGAAATTGCCGCCAGTGCTACGCCTGCTGCCATTGTTTTGGAGTGTCCTGCTTGGCTGTAAATCAGGGGAACAATCGTAGAAAGTCCTAATCCTGTAATCCCGAAACCAATCACAACGCTAACTGGATGCTGAATAAAAATGGCGATTGACATTCCCAAAAACACTAATAAGCAGTTGGTCAGAAGTGTTTTTTGCAAACCTAAATTTTGTAAAATTTTATCGCCAAATACTCTGCCGACTACCATCAATACCGAAAATGCCGTAAAGCCTGCGGTAGTATAACCGTTCGGATTATTGAGTACTTGTTTGTAATACAACACACTCCAGTCCGCCATTGCACCTTCGCAAAGCATTCCACAAAAACAGATAATTCCTAAAATGATTAAAGATTTATCTGGAATGGCAAAAAGTGGTTGGTCTTCGGCTGATTTATGGTCTTGTTGAAGTAAAAAGCGATAGGTAATTAAGGCAATCATTAAATCCAAGCTTCCGATAGCTACTAAATGTTGGAAAGGCGTAATACCTTGTTTGGCAATAAAACCGCCCAAAGCTGCCCCAATCATAAAGCCAACGCTAAAAACCGCATGAAAGGAAGACATTATCGAGCGATTCAAGATTTTTTCAACGCCAACTGCTTGTACATTCATGGCGATGTTCAGCATATCGCTTCCGAAGCCAAAAAAGAAAAGTGCAATCGCTAAAGCAATCGAACTTTTTGCCATGCCCAACAAAGGCAAAGCGATAAAGTAAAAAAGTGTTGAAATAAAGGTAATATTTCTACTTCCGAATTTATGAATCAAAACGCCTGCAATGGGCAAAGCCGTTAAACTACCAATGGGCATGGCAAAAAGTACTGTTCCCAAAGCTGCATCGCTGAGTTGCAAAAGCTCTTTCATATCAGGAATACGAGATGCCCACGAGGCAAAGCTTATTCCACAAAGAAAAAACATGGCGTTTGTAGCTGTACGAGCCGTTTTTCCAAGATGTGTTGCTGAGATAGTTGTTTCCAATATTGTAATACGATTTGTCAAATCGACATTTTAAATTGAGCGATTTAATGAATGAGTGATTTAGTGATTTATACTACGGAAATCAGTAAATCACCCATTTGTATTTTGTTGTTTAATTTTTAAATAACTGATAATTAAATACTTGAAAAACCAATCACTATTTTCTAATCACTACTTACAACAAAATACTTTCAACTTCTTTCCAAGAATGTACTCTTGTAAAATCTTTTACGTGCTGATTGTGCGTAGCATTGAACAAAAGTCCTTTTCCTTCAAAGTTAATAAGATTTTTTTCATGGTCGTCAATGATATAATCGGCTTTAATCATCCATTTATGTCCACAAAAAACCGTATGCGACCAGCCAATGTAAGGGAAATATTTATCCAACCATTCTAATTTTTCTTCCATTGATAAAGGAAATTCTGTGGCAGCCGAAACAATAAAAATTTCGTGTTTGGCATGAAGTTTCTGTACAACTTCTTGTGCATCAGCAATTAAAGGAAGGTCTGCAAAAAAACCTTTTTCCCAAAGCATTCCTCTAACAGTTGAATATTTTTCGTGATACTCTTTATAAATTTCTGGACTGGTATTCAATTGTTCACGAGTAAAATTTGTACCAAGTCTTTTGTTGGTTTCGTTCAATATCTTCAAACTTGTGTCTGCCAAGACATCATCCATGTCGATTAAGATTCTCATAAATAATAATTTAAGGTTTTATACAGTAATTTCAATGCGATTATTCTCAGGGTCTAAAACTACACTTTCGTAGTAGCCATCGCCAGTAGTTCTTGGTTTTCCGATAACGGTAAAACCATCGTTTGCCAAAGTTTCAGTTAATTCATTCACTTTTTCAATACTTCCAACCGAAATGGCAAAATGTACCAAGCCTTTTGTTTGTTGCAAAATATCGGTTGGGATGTCCACCACCGAAGGCGAGTACATGATTTCTAAACGAGTACTTCCTTTCCCAAAACTTAGAAAGTACGATTCAAATTTTGTATTAGGATTTACATATTTTTGATTGGACTCTGCCCCGAAATACTGGCAATAAAACGATTTCATTTTTTCTAAATCAATCGTCCAAATAGCTATATGTTCAATACTCATTTGCGTTTTTTTAATGTTTGGACAAATTTACCGCAATAAAACGCATAATTCAAAATAAATTTTCATTAAATTTGTGAATAATACCGAATAAAACCGCATAAAACCGAAGTAATGCTACGAGAAGAACGTTTGCAAATCATTTTAAAAATGTTGGAAACTAATCAGCGAGTTTCCTCTATTGAATTGGCAGAAATCTTAAATGTTTCTGACGATACCATTCGCCGTGACTTAAATGAATTAGCTGAAGAAGGGCTTTTGAAGAAAGTTCATGGCGGAGCAATTCCCAAGTCGCCAAGTCCGTATAAGCTCAAAGAAAGAATTCATATTGCCCATGAAGAAAAAATAGTTTTGGCAAAAAAAGTACAAAGCTATTTCAAAGACGGACAAGTGATTTTGATGGATAATGGCTCTACCAATATGGAAGTAGCCAAAATGATGTCGCCAGATTTGCGTGCTACCGTTTTCACAACGAGTATTCCAATTGCTCAAATTTTATGCGAACACCCCAATATTGAACTGTTTTTATTGGGTGGAAAAGTATTCAAAGATGCACAGAATACTTATGGAACAGAAGTAATAGAGCTGTTGAGTAAAATGCGAGCAGATGTTTTACTGATTGGCGTTTGTGGGATTCATCACCAAGTAGGAGTGACGATGCCCGATTGGGGCGAAAGCGTGGTGAAAAGAAAAATGGTTGAAGTAGCCGATAAAGTAATTGCTTTGGTAACTGCTGACAAACTAAATACTGCCGAAAACTTTGTAGTTTGTCCGTACTCAAGATTAGATGTGGTGATTACGGGCGAAGGAATTACCGAAGACGCTTTAGCCGATTACCGTGGAATTGGTCCAAAAATTCAATAAAAAAATCGCTTAAAATTGTGATAATCATACAATTTTAAGCGATTTTAATAAAGTAATTTACAAAATTATCTTAAACTTTGATTAATCATCTGTTGCTCAGTTTTTTACACTCAAAAATCTGCACTCCTAATTCAACACTCCTAACTACGGTTTTTCTTTTTCCCCTCTATTCAACTTATTTACCAACATAGTATTAAAAAGTTGCTCGGTTTTGTAAAGCTCCGATACTTGTCGGACATTGAGTACTTTCAGAAATTTACTCATGTACTCTTTTTCTAAATCTACTTCTTTTTGTTTGAGGCTAAGAATTTCTTTTAAATCAGATAAAATTTTATCTTCCGAACTCGTCAAATTTCTGCTTTCTGCCGTGATTTGACGGATGTTTTTCTTAATCTCAAAACGTTTACTTTCAAATTCATTGTAAACCGCCCAGAAGCCTTTGGCTTGCTCTTCCGTAAGGTTGAGGCGATTGGTAATTAAACCTACTTTGGCAGCTCTTATGCGTTCTCTACCTCGGTGATGCTGTTGTTCGTCTTGTGCTTTTGTAGCAAAAGAGGCTATCAAAGTAAAAATGCTGATTAAAATGGCGAATCGTTTCATGGCTTTAAATGTCTTCCTCAAGGTTTTCTAAATCAATACTTTGTATAATGTCTTTATCGTTCAATTTTAAATAATCCAAAAGCTCGGAATCGTTGCTAACTTTTACATCTTCTTCTTCAAAATGTTCGGCAATATCTGATTGCGAAACATCTTCTTGAATCAAATAATTGACAATTTCTTTATTTTGTACTTCCGACAATGCCTCGTTGCTCAAAGCATCTTGTTTGGGCATCCAAGTAAAATAAGCCAAAATAACAATAATTGAACAGGCAGCCAAGCTCGCCCAAGTTCTTTTCATCGACCAAGAAACTAAAGGAATTACTTTAGCTCGCCCAGATGTTTTCGCTTGGATTTGCATCGGGAGGTTCTCAAAGTAATTTTCGGGTACTTTGAAAATGTTCTCTCGTGAGATTTTTTCGATGTCAAATTTATTGTTTTCCATTTGATTAATATTTCAAACCTTTGACAATCAAATTGTCGTAGGGTTTAAGATGCAAGGATTATTTTATTCAGCAGCGTTATTTTTCAAATGTTCTTCTACTTTTTTAACTGCCAAATGATAAGAAGTTTTCAAAGCACCAACCGAAGTACCCGTAATTTCGGCAATTTCTTCATATTTCATTTCATCAAAATACTTCATATTGAAAACTAAACGTTGTTTGTCGGGCAAAGTTAAAAGAGCTTTTTGTAATCTCAGTTGAATTTCATCGCCCGAAATCATGTCGCTGTCTTCTAATTTATTGGCAAGTTCTTCGCTAATATCATTAATCGGCAAGAAAAACCGCCTTTTTTTCTTAGCCAAAAAGTTCAGACATTCATTGGTAGCAATTCTGTACAGCCAAGTAAACAACTGAGCATCGCCTTTAAATCTTTCAAGACCATTCCAAGCTTTGATAAAGGTTTCCTGCGTAAGGTCGTCGGCATCGTCGTGGTCGATTACCATTTTTCGGATATGCCAATACACACGTTGCTGGTACTGACGCACCAACAAGTTGAAAGCATAATTACGACTTTCAGGTTTAGCGAATTTTTCTAATAATTCTTTATCAGTCATTTTAGGCAATGAATAGAATGCTAATTGCAAAATAGGCACAAGTACTAAAATAAAAAAGGCAAAAGCCGAAAAGAATAAGAATTTAGAAGTTTTCCTTCAAAAATCTCAATCTAATTCGCCTTTTGCCAATTTAATCCAAAGGATTAAAAAAATTATGCTTGTTTACGGGCAATTGCTTTTAAAGCTTTCTCAACGATAGCTGCTGCATTCAAGCCATATTTTTCCATTAATTGAGCGGGAGTACCAGATTCACCGAATGAATCTTCAACACCTACGAACTCTAATGGAGCAAGATGATTTTTGATTAATACTTGAGCAATAGAATCGCCTAAACCACCCGCAATTTGGTGTTCTTCAGCAGAAACCGCACAACCTGTTTTGCGAACTGATGCTAAGACAGCTTCTTCGTCCAAAGGTTTAATCGTGTGGATATTAATAATTTCAGCGTCGATACCTTTTTCAGCTAAAATTTCACCAGCTAAGATAGCTTCCCAAACCAAGTGACCTGTTGCGAAGATACTTACGTCTGCACCTTCGTTTACCATCCAAGCTTTACCGATGATAAATTCTTGGTCTGGAGCAGTAAAAATTGGCACAACTGGACGACCGAAACGTAAGTAAACAGGACCTTCGTATTCAGCTACTGCGATAGTTGCCGCTTTCGTTTGGTTATAGTCACAAGGGTTGATAACTGTCATGCCCGGAAGCATTTTCATCATACCAATATCTTCTAAGATTTGGTGAGTAGCACCATCTTCACCCAAAGTTAAACCAGCGTGCGAACAAGCGATTTTAACATTTTTGTTTGAATAAGCTACTGACTGACGGATTTGGTCATACACACGACCAGTACCAAAGTTAGCAAAAGTAGTAGCAAAAGGAATTTTACCACCGATAGTCAAACCAGCAGCGATACAAATCATATTTGCCTCAGCGATACCCGTTTGGAAGAAACGTTCAGGATTTTCTTTGATGAAAGCATCCAATTTCAATGAACCAATTAAGTCAGCACAAAGTGCTACAACATTTGGGTTGGTTTGTCCCAACGCCTGCATTCCAGCACCGAAGCCAGAACGAGTATCTTTTTTTTCTGTGAAAGTATATTTTTTCATTTTTCTATTTTTACTCGACAGTTTCAGTCGAGGCACATTGCTTTAATTTTGTTAAAAAATAATTTGCACTTGGGCAATTGGGATGATTGGCTGCATTTTGAATTGAAAAACCTGAGTTAATCATTTTAGAAGCCATTGGTACTTTTTTAGGAATCCCTCTACCTTTGAATTGTATTAACAAAGCTCTTAAAGTATTAAAAGGAACATTTTCCTTTTCAGGATAATCAAAAGTAAAAGATTGATTAAACAAATGAGTAAGCAAAATACTATCAGCTAAAAACCAAGATTCAATTTGTTTAATTGCAACAATAATATCCTGTTTATCTCTTTCTGTAATTCTTTCTTTTGTTTTGGTAATACATTGGTCATTATCTAAATCGGTAAGAATCACAATTTTTTCAGCTCCCTTTTTGATTAAGTTAGCTTGATGAATAAGAATATTGTGAGGTAGTAAGTTTTTGTTGCCACCTGCATTTATAATCCCTACTGTCACTAAATTTAAATCACGAAGAATAGCTTTGAAATTATCTGAATTTAAAATAAGTGCCTCGGTTTCACCCTCAACAATAAATCCAATCTTTACCACGGCAACCCACCTCCAAGAGTATTGGTTAACCATGCTTCATCCATACTTAATCCATGAAAATCTTCGCCTTTGAATTGCTTGATTTTTGTCTCACCGTTAATTTTGTCAACAGTAATAACTTCATCAGGGCTTAGTTCAGATACCAAAGTTTGCGAATGCGTATTTAGCCAAATATAATGACCCTTTTCTTCACAAGCATATCTAAAAAATCCTACTAATTCTTTTACTACTCTTGGATTTAAGCCATTTTCAGGTTCTTCAATACACAAAAACTGAGGTTCATCAGATTGAAAAACGGCAGTTAAAAGAGCGAGAATATTGAAAGTTCCGTCTGAAATCAAGTTTTTTGTAAAAGGCTTTTTGATTCCTTTTTCATAAATTAGTAAAGTATCGGTATTACTTAAATCACTTGAAATTACTTCAACTCTTTCAAACCCTGGAATGAACAATTCAAGCCATTCTGATATCTCTTCCTTTTTGAATTCATCAAGTAAAATTCGTTTCAGAACTTTTTCAAGATTAGAACAACTAAGTGATAAAAATCTATTATCAATAAGTTTGAAACGTTCTCTACTTAGGTTATTAGGAAAAATAACACAAAAGCTTTCAATGAATTGTCTAAAATCGGCGTAGTTCTGGTACTCAAAACTTTCGCCGTTATCAGGTCTTAAACCACTATGTAGCATTCCAGCGTAAAGAGTAAAGTCTTCAAATTGGAGATTACTACCATCAAAAATTGAGGTACTTTTAGGGACGTTCAAAAAGGAATCTGTTTCTCCAAAAATAGACCGACTAAATTGGTGATTTGATGGGAAACGGAATGAAATTGTTGTAAACTCCAAAGCCTCAAAAATATTACTTTTCCCAGAACCATTTGGCCCTACAAAGACCGTGAATGGATTGGGTTCAATGATTTCTAAATCTGCAATAGATTTAAAATTTTTGATATGTAATTTCTTGATTTTCAAACGAATACTTTGTTTAAGTCGATACTTAATTCAGGAAAAGTAAATGAGTTCATGATTTCATCTTCAACATAAGGACGCTGACCGATGTATTTGCCTGCTTCATTGAGTGTGTAAATCAACACGTTTTTATCAAGCGTGTTTACAATCCAGTACTCTTTTACGCCAGCTTCCTCATAGACTTCAAATTTTTCTCGCATTTCTTTTTTACTGTTTCCGGGCGATAAAATTTCAACAATTAAGTCTGGAGCACCAATACAGCCTCTTTTATCCAATTTAGATTCATCACAAATTACACAAATATCTGGCTGAACCACTGTCATTACGTCCTTCTCGGTTTTCTTATCGAATCTTGGAATTCGTACATCAAAAGGAGCTGAGTACCATTCACATTTACGAGCATAAAAGTATGCGTCAATTTGCCGCCCCAAATTTCGAGAGATAGCTTGATGCTCTCTTGAAGGAGCAGACATTTGACGAATGTATCCTTTTATCAATTCCAAACGTTCAACTATTTGCCATTTTAAATAATCGGCATAAGTATATTGTTTGGTTAAATCGAGTTGTTCTATGCTGGTAATCATTTATTTAGCTATGAAATATTAGTTATGAATTATGAAATCTTAAACCCTTCTTTCTTCTTTTTTTGAGTGATAATGATTGATTTAACAATTTTCAAAAGTGATATTGAATCGTTATAAATCGAATCATTTTTTATTTCTGATTATTAATCAGGTTCATTTAAAAGTCCAAGACAGTATTTTGTTTAGTCACCTTTTTTTGTGCTATTCCTAATTTATAAAAAAATCTAAACCTGATGAATATGTTAAAGTTTATCGCAACAATTTTATCAAATTAACAAATTTTTACTTTTCATAATTCATACCTCATAATTCATACCTCATAATTCATATCTAATCAATAGTCTCCCAAAGTTTCAGGTAACTGAGCTAAAGCTGCGGCTAATTGCTCGTCGTTTGGAGCAACCCCATGCCATTTGTGTGAACCCATCATAAAGTCAACACCAGCACCCATTTCAGTAGTCATCAAAATCATTGTTGGCTGTCCGTTTCCAGAGAAAGCACGAGCTTCAGCTAATACTTTTACAACGTCTGCCATATCGTTACCATTCATTTTCATTACGTTCCAGCCGAAAGCCGCATATTTAGCACCTAAATCACGGTTGTTCATTACTTTATCAGTTGGGCCGTCGATTTGCTGACCATTGTAGTCGATGATTGCTACCAAGTTATCAACTTTGTGGTGTGGAGCATACATAGCCGCTTCCCAAACTTGACCTTCGTTTTGCTCGCCATCACCCATTAAAACAAATACTAAAGAATTGTCTTTGTTCAATTTTTTCGCTTGAGCTGCACCAATCGCTACCGACATACCTTGTCCTAATGAACCAGAAGCGATACGAATTCCTTCAAGGTGTTCGTGAGTAGTTGGGTGTCCTTGAAGACGAGAATTTAATTTACGGAAAGTTGCTAATTCAGAAGCTGGGAAATAACCAGCACGAGCTAATACTGAATAAAATACTGGTGAAATGTGTCCGTTCGATAAGAAGAAAAGGTCTTCACCGATACCATTCATATCGAAAATTTTGTTACCAGATTCATCTGATTTTAGAGTCATTTGGTCGAAGTAAAGACCAACCAATAAATCAGCACAGCCTAAAGAACCGCCTGGGTGTCCAGACTGGCAAGCGTGTACTTGACGAACGATGTCACGACGTACTTGCGAAGCAACTTTTTGTAATTCAGTAATTTCCATTTTTTTTTGATTAATTATTGTATTCTTTTAATAGTGATTTTTGGTTAACTATTCTCGAATAATTTGCGAGGTATGTTCTTTTGTTTTTACTTTTTCGATAATATCGCTAATCATTCCCGTTTCGTCGATTACGAAAGTAGTACGTGCTGTACCCATGTAGGTTTTGCCATACATAGATTTTTCAACCCAAACGCCATAAGCTTCTACTACTTGGTGGTCTTCGTCCGAAAGTAAGGTAAAGCCTAAATCATACTTTTTAATAAATTTTTGATGAGCCTTTTGTCCATCTACACTTACGCCGATGATTTCAAAACCTTTTGACTTTAACAAAGGTAGATTTTCGTTCAAGTTGCAAGCTTGGGCAGTACAACCGGGCGTATCGTCTTTGGGATAGAAGTACAGGATTACTTTTTTTCCCAGAAAATCCGAAAGCTTAATCAGATTTCCGTGTTGGTCTTTTTGCTCAAAATCGGGAGCTTTATCTCCAATAGATAATTTCATGTTCTATATTGTTTATAAAGACAAAAGTTGATGATTTGCCTATACGCCTTTTCGTTTTTTCTTCTTTTTTTCTGAAGCTTTTACTGCTTTAGGATGCTTTGCTGATTTCTTTGGTGATTCCTTGTGCTTAGTTTTCTTGCTTTCAACTTTTTTCACAATTGCACCACTTTGAGCATCAACATCGGTTTGGAAACTACTTTTATTTCCTTGATTATCTTCTAATTCCAACCTTACTTTTCCAATAAACTTTTGGGTAGAATCTTTTTTAACTGTCCAGAGTAAAGCTCTTTTCATGTCATAATCGCTCAGAACGTACTCATCATTCAGAAATACTTTAAAAGTTTTTACGCCTGATAAATTATCTCCAATCCTGAAACTTATTATATCTGGACTTTTCGATACTAAATTCGCTCTGGGTGGAATCGTATCTGTTTGTAAAAGATAATTGCCCAAAGTATTAGCTTTAAAGACAATTCTGTTATCGTTCCATTTGCCTCCTAAAAAACGTTTTTGATTTTTGTAAGAATAATAAATCGCCGTTTTGTCCATTAATTTAGGTTGACTTTCTGGCTGATAGCTTACAGTTATTCCGTTTCTCAAAGGAGTTGTTGCTTGCCCAATGCTTACTTGATTTACGCCTACTGATGTTTCTAAGTACAGCGTGTCATACAAAGTTTTGGTATCAAAAATGACTGAAAGTTTATCCGAAACAAAACTTTGGTTTTGGTTAGGCACAATCATTTTTTGGAGCAACATAGGTTTTTCTAAACTATCAATTAGGATAGATTTCGGTAAACCCTTCTTTAAATCCCAAAGATATACAGCTTCGTTGTTTTTTACGTAATTTATTGCCAGTTCAGCCGAAGTTTTTTCAAAATTCAAAATCGCTATCGAGTTGATTGTCTTTAAGTTACGAGCTTTTATAACTAAAGTGTTATCTACTGTGCTATAATTTAGGCTTAAAGGTAACTTATTTGGATTAACTGTCACAGAGTTTTCTGTTTTTTCTCCTTTAATTTTAAAATTTAATGTACTTCCATTCTCGTAAGCATCCCAAATTTTAATACTAATATCATGTACTTCGCCGTCGTTGATGATTATTTTTCCTTTACCGATTGATGGTTTATAGACGGGCAATTCGTCGTTACCATCATCTTGAAACAATTTCTGAATTCTTTCACCCTCCGTTTTTTCATAAGCATAATCTGTATGCACATTGATGTCGTGTGAAACAGCATTCGGGAATTGCTCCAAATGAAAATAATGTACTTCTTTGCCATCTACAAATAGTTCTGTACAAGTAAGTCCGTTAGAATTATGCGTATCGTTCATTTTATCTACTGCCAATAATTCTAAACCAATTTCACCAATAGCCGAAATCACGGTATTAATGCCATAAGTACCATCAGGCTTTTTTTCTGGACGAAATGCCTTTCTGCTAAATTCTCCGTTTACTCTTGCGTCGGTACTAAGTGTTTTAATAAAAAGTTGTTGAAAAATAGGAGGGACGTTGTCTTTGATTTCCGAAAAGCCAAAATTTAGCGGATTAAGGATATTGTTTTGAGCATCTCTGATTTCAAAATGTAAGTGTGGCCCAGCCGAACCACCTGTATTGCCCGAAAGCCCAATGACATCACCTTTTTTTACAACAAATTCATTCGGCGAAGGCTTTAAGCGGATTTCAAAAGTTTGGCTTTCTAATCTTTTTTTCTTGACATAACTCGCCAAAGGTTCAGCGAAAGATTTTAGGTGACCATATACTGTAATGTATCCGTTGGGATGCGTTAGGAAAATAACATTTCCATAGCCACCCGTTTGTACTCTTACTTCCGAAACGTAGCCATCAGCTGAAGCCAAAACCGACAGACCTTCACGCCCTTGCGTTTTGATGTCGATACCAGCATGGAAATGGTCGGCACGCAAATCTCCCATTCCGCCAGCTAAATAATTTTGTTGTTTAGGGTTTATCGGAAATAAAAAATAGTCTTTCGGATACAAAAGTTGTGTTTTTTGGGCAAAATTTTGGTAGGCAAAAAAACTAAGAATAAGGATAAACGATAATTTCATATTTTGATAAAACACCCTTTAAGAAAGTACTCCTAAAGGGTGTTTAGGTTTACTTAATGTCAAATGATAGCATTTCTTTTCCTTCGATGAAAGCCGTAAGCTTGTCGCCAATATTTACTTTTCCTACACCTGCTGGTGTACCTGTAAAAATCAAATCTCCTGTTTTCAGGGTAAAGTATTTTGAAATTTCAGCAATGATTTCGTTAAAATCCCAAAGCATCATCGAGGTATTTCCTTTCTGACGAGCCTCTCCGTTGACATCCAGATGAAAACTTAGATTTTTTAAATCAGCAAAATTACTTTTTGGCACAAAGCCAGAAATAGGAGCAGAGCCATTAAAAGCTTTGGCTTTTTCCCACGGCAAACCTTTTTCTTTTAATTTAGCCTGTACATCTCTTGCAGTAAAATCAATCCCGATTCCGATTTCGTCGTAATACTTATGTGCAAACTTTGCTTCAATATTTTTTCCCATCTTATTGATTTTCAGAATGATTTCAACTTCGTGATGAATATCATTTGAAAAATCTGGATGATAAAAAGCCTCATTTTCTCTTAAAAGAGCCGTGTCGGGCTTCATAAAAACCACAGGTTCAGACGGACGTTCGTTATTTAGTTCGGCGATATGTTCGGCATAATTTCTACCAATGCACAAGATTTTCATTTTTCTATCTTTTATGAATTTTTTACAAAATTACCCTGAAAATGTAGAAATTTAGAACCTTTTTAGGATTTTTACGTCTCAGATTAAAAATTGCTTTCTTATAAGTAGCAAGGTGAAGTGAATTTTTAGTGCTAAATTTACTCATAGAAGAAATAATCTTAATCCTTAACATCACGATGAAAAAAATTCTTTTTTACGGAGCTATTCTCCTAAGTTCTATTTGGGCTTGTACTCAAGTACCAATTTCGGGTCGTAACCAATTATTATTGGTTTCAGATGATGAAATGAACGCCATGTCATTTACGAGTTATAAACAGTTTTTAGATACGAATAAAGTAGTTCCAGCCAATACTCAACAAGCTGCGATGGTAAAACGAGTAGGCGACAGAATTGCAAAGGCTGCTCAGAGCTATTTCGAGAAAAACAATGCACCTGATTATTTGAAGTCGTATCAGTGGCAAACAGAATTGGTACAAAGTAACCAAGTAAATGCTTGGTGTATGCCGGGGGGCAAGATGGTTGTTTACACAGGTATTTTACCGATTACTGTTAATGAAACAGGTTTAGCCGTAGTAATGGGGCATGAAGTATCGCATGCGATTGCCAAACACGGTAGCGAAAGAATGAGTCAGGGAATGGTTGCTCAAGGTTTATTAACCGCAGGACAAGTTGGTTTGGGTATAGCAATGCAGAATAAGCCAAGTGCTACCAAAAATTTATGGAATACTGTATTCAATGTTGCTGCACCAACTGGGGCTCAGTTAGGAATGTTGGCTTTTGGACGTAACCAAGAGTCGGAGGCAGACCATTTGGGTTTGATTTTTATGGCTATGGCTGGTTATAATCCGCAAGAAGCTGTTTCTTTCTGGGGAAGAATGGCGGCACAATCGGGTGGAGCTAAGGCTTCTGGATTGATGTCGTTCTTATCAACTCACCCTTCAGACGAAAAACGCATCGAAGATATTAAAAGATTAATGCCCGAAGCACTTCAATATTATAATACTTCAAGCAAAAAATAAGCAAAAGGTTAATCATAAAAAAGCCAAGTTTCTATTTCAGAAACTTGGCTTTTTTTATAGCAATTTTTTAAAGACTACATTGCCGCTAAAACTTCTTCTACTTTAGTTGCAGCATCTTTCAATAAAACAGCTGAATATACTTTCAAGCCAGATTCATCAATGATTTTTGCACCTTCAGCAGCGTTTGTACCTTGTAAACGAACAATGATTGGTACAGGAATATTACCGATAGCTTTGTAAGCCTCAACAACACCCGTAGCAACACGGTCGCAACGAACGATACCTCCGAAGATATTGATAAGGATTGCTTTAACGTTAGGGTCTTTCAAGATAATACGGAAACCAGCTTCAACGGTTTTAGCATTAGCTCCTCCCCCTACATCAAGGAAGTTGGCAGGCTCACCACCCGACAATTTGATAATGTCCATCGTAGCCATAGCCAAACCAGCACCATTTACCATACAACCAACGTTACCGTCAAGTTTTACGTAGTTTAAGTCGTTTTTCGACGCTTCAACTTCTAATGGATCTTCTTCAGTAATATCACGTAATGGAATAAAGTCAGCATGACGATACAAGGCGTTATCATCTAAGTTTACTTTAGCATCCACTGCCAAGATTTTATTGTCTGAAGTTTTCAACACAGGGTTGATTTCAAACATTGATGAATCAGTTTCAACATAAGCTTTATACAAAGAATTGATGAATTTTACCATTTCTTTGAAAGCGTCTCCTGATAAACCTAAAGCAAAAGCAATTTTACGAGCTTGGAATGCTTGTAAACCTACTCTTGGGTCAATCCATTCTTTAATGATTTTTTCAGGCGTATGTTCTGCTACCTCCTCAATGTCCATACCACCTTCTGTTGATGCCATGATTACATTACAAGCACGACCTCTATCCAACAAGATAGAAATGTAGTACTCTTTCGGTTCAGTTGGACCTGGATAATAAACGTCTTCCGCAATCAAGACCTTATTAACTTTTTTCCCTTCTGGGCCAGTTTGGTGCGTAATTAATTGCATTCCCAAAATCTGTTCAGATTTTTGGCGAACTTCATCTAAATTTTTAGCAAGTTTTACACCACCGCCTTTACCACGGCCTCCGGCATGAATTTGGGCTTTAATTACGTGCCACTGTGTACCAGTTTTTGCCGACAACTCACGGGCAGCTTCTACTGCCAGTGCTGGTGTATCGACTACGATGCCCTCTTGAATACGGACACCATAACTTTTCAAAATGTCTTTACCTTGATACTCGTGAATGTTCATTTGATACAGTTTTTTATGTCGAAATTAATTCGTTTGCTAAATTACTGACAAACTATTTAATTAATCGTTTTTATTTGGTAAATATTTATAGTTTCTCCACTTTTTTATTCATAAAGAGCATATAATTATTAAAAGCAAATATAGTAATTCCCCATTTTTTATCGTTGTTTTGTCCAACGAATTTAATTGAAACAGAAAAAATGTTAGTAGTTAAAAATATTACCAAGACCTACGGAAATTTAAAAGTTTTAAAAGGCATTGATTTACACATTCAACAAGGTGAGGTTACTTCTATCGTCGGTGCTTCTGGTGCTGGCAAAAGTACGCTATTGCATATTGCGGGTACTTTAGATAAACCCGATACAGGGCAAGTGTTCATCGCAGGGCAAGAAATTACTAATTTGAAAGACACAGCTTTAGCCAAATTTAGAAATGAAAAATTGGGTTTTATTTTTCAATTTCATAACCTTTTAGGCGAATTTACGGCTTTAGAAAATGTATGTATGCCTGCTTATATTGGTGGAAAAAATAAAAAAATCCAAGAACGAGCAGAAGAGCTTTTAGTGATGTTGGGGCTGAAAGATAGAATTCATAATTTGCCTTCACAGATGTCTGGCGGAGAGCAACAGCGTACTGCCGTAGCCCGTGCTTTGATTAATTCACCTTCGATAGTTTTTGCAGATGAACCTTCAGGAAATTTAGATTCAAAAAATGCTCAAGAATTGCATGAACTTTTTTTTAGTCTGCGTGACCAGTTCAATCAAACCTTTGTGATTGTGACGCATAATGAAGAATTAGCCAATATGACCGACCGTAAATTGATAATGCAAGATGGATTGTTGGTGAGTTGATATTGTTTTCTCCCTCGTTTAGAGCTTGGCTTATATTACAAATTAAACGAGGGAGAAATCAATGCTAAGTTCGAGTGAACCTATTTTATGATACTGCTTCAATTTTCCATATTCCTGCTGCGTGAGTTCTTCCTGTTACAGTATCATTAGGCGTTATAGCTTTACACGTAGTTTTAATTGTTATTTTTTCATTGAATTTATACTTTTCATCTTCTTTAAATTGATAGCTTTGCTGAAATGAATAAAGTCCCCATTTATTTTCTGTAATGGTAAAAGTCATGATCTTTTCTTTTCCAACCTCAAATTGAAACCAATCTTTGTATAATCCGTTAGATTGCCATTCCTCGGCTTGATACATTTTTAAATTACTTTGAATTTCCTTTGCTTTTTTGGGCGTTACGGTATTTTTACCATTTTCATTTCTTGTATTTTTATTGTTTTGCCCAATAAAGTATGCTTTAAAATCGCTAAATTTTCCGCACATCAAAAAATAACAATCCGTACCCATAATTAGATGCGAATAAGCCAATCGAAGAACATCATTAAATACTCTTTGATGCTCATCACTACCTTCTTTGTTTGTTTCTACTTTTGCTAATTTGAATTCATATAGCTCAAGTATTTCGCTATTCTCACTTTCTTCAAATATATATTCTTCATTTTGTAAACCATCTAAAATAACTAAATCAACTTTTTTCCTTTTAAAAATCGGATGAGATTTTTCGAGGACAATTTTTTCAATATTTATACCCTTTGAGGTAATAGTATCAGCAATTGGATACCTAAGACTTGCTTCGTGAATTAAGCGTTCTCTACCAATTTTAAACTGGTATCCAAGCCAAAAGCATAAAGAGTCAACAATTGATGCAAATTTTTCGTCAATGACTTTGTTTTTGCTCTCTTTCATCACCATCTTACAAATTATTAGTTATTCTGTGTTTTCGAGGAGTGAATGGTTCTTGTTTCATATCATTAATATCACTAATAATAACTCTCATCCAAGGATTATCTAAATTTGCATCGATTAGTTCGTGATAATCATTATTCCCTACATATTCATTTACTGCATAGTTTAATATTTTAGAAGGGTCAGCTCCACCAGTATAAATAAACACAGCGATTTTCCCTTTTTTATTATTTTCTAAGTCATATTCTGACTCATTTATTGTTAATCCCTCTATGTTTTCCATATTTGCTTTCAGTTTAGTATTTTTAGTCTAAATGATTTTACTCTTAGTTCAAATCTAATAATGAACCCTTAAATACACAACAATCTTGCGGCTCATTTTATTTGTCAAATTAACTTTATTTTACAATCAAAGACGTATTTTACTGAGTGTTAAATCTTCATTTTCAATTTATTATTAGAATATTTTAGAAATAGCCTGAAAAACCTTTCAAAAATGTCAAACATCAAATTAATCATCGAAGAACGACCCAGTAATATTGGTAATTTTATGGTTGGGCGTTTGTTGCCTTTTCGTGAAAAACGAATGGTTGGACCTTTTTGCTTTATCGACCACATGGGACCTGCTAAACTTAGCGACCATGAAAATCTGGATGTTGCTCCGCATCCACATATCGGGCTTTCTACTTTGACTTACCTTTTTGAGGGAAGTATCATGCACCGTGATAGCTTGGGAACTGAGGTGGAAATACAACCCGGGCAAGTAAACTGGATGACCGCAGGTAGTGGCATTGTACATTCAGAAAGAACGCCTGAGTATTTGAGACATTCTGATAAAAATTTACATGGTTTGCAAATTTGGGTAGCTTTGCCCAACGATTTAGAACAAATGTCGCCAAGTTTTACCCATGTTGGCGAAGACGAAATACCTGCTTGGGAAGAAAACGGTATCGCTTTTAAATTGATAGCTGGCGAAGCTTTTGGTAGAAAATCGCCTGTACCTGTTTATAGTCCTTTGTATTATCTTGAATTAAAATCAACAACAGCACAAACAGTTAATATTGGTAGTGATTTATTTGGTGAAAGTGCCTTGTATATTTTGGAAGGAAGTATCAGCAGTGAAGGACATACTTATGAGCCAAAACATATTTTAATTGCTAATGACTCTAAATTATGTTCTTTTGAAATGGCCGAAAATACCACAATTTATATTTTTGGTGGCGAGCCTTTCCCAGAAGAAAGATTTATTTTTTGGAATTTTGTGGCAAGTAGCAAAGCATTAATTGAAGATGCCAAAACAAGATGGATTGCCCAAACCTTCCCGAAAATTGAAGGAGAAACTGATTTCGTACCACTTCCACAATTACATACCGTAAAAAAATAAATCAAATGGACATCGTAAATGCACATATCGGTAAAGAACTTTATAAAACCATTATCTCAACTGCCACTAACAATCTAATTGCAGACGAACCAGAAGATGTTGGCGGAAAAGATTTAGGTTTTAATCCAAATGAATTATTAGCGGCCGCATTGGCTGCTTGTACTTCGGCAACGCTAAGAATGTATGCCGACAGAAAAGCTTGGGATTTAAGCGAAGTAAAAGTTGAGGTAAGTTTTGAAAGAGATGCAAAACTGAATCAGTCGTTTATGAAAAGAAAAATTGAATTAATCGGAAATTTAGACGAAGAGCAACGTAAACGCCTTTTTACGATTGCTAATAGTTGCCCAATTCATAAAACATTGACGAATCCGATAGAAATTGAGACTTCTCTTGTTTGAGCAAATAATATTTGGATTAGTTCGGACAAAAGGAGTATTTTATATTGAATTTTTATTATTATCGTACATTATTAATGAAGTCGTTAGTTTTTCACTTCTTTGATTGCTTTAAAAATATCACTTAAATTAAATTCATTACTTAAATCAAACTAAATTTTATAATCAACAAATGAGAAAACAACTATTAACCTTAGCAGGACTTTGTCTTTTGAGTACTGCTTCTTTTGCCCAAAGAACGCTCATCCATTGCGGAACATTGATTGATGGTATTCAGAACGATGCCCAAAGTCAAGTTACTTTAGTGATTGAAGGGAAAAAAATCACAGGAATTCAAAAGGGTTTTGTAGCTCCAACTGGAACGGATAAGGTAATCAACCTGAAAAATCAGACTGTAATGCCGGGCTTGACAGATATGCACGTGCATATAGAGCAAGAAACGAGTAAGGGAGGAGAGTCAAAACGTTATCAACAAAACCAAGCCGATATTGCTTTTGATGCTGCCAAATATGCTAAAACTACGCTTTTGTCAGGTTTTACTACGGTGAGAGATTTAGGTGGTTCTGGCGTTAATATTGCTCTAAGAAACGCTATTAACAAAGGTACTACGATTGGTCCAAGAGTATTTACTTCGGGAAGAACCATTGCTACGACAGGCGGACACGGCGACCCTTCAAATGCTTTAGCTGAAAAATTAACTTTAGACCCACAGTATATGACGGGCGTTGTAAATGGTCCAGATGAATGCCGTCAAGCCGTGCGTCAGCGTTATAAAGAAGGAGCAGACTGTATTAAAATTACGGCAACTGGTGGAGTATTAAGTATTGCTAAAAGTGGTAAAGCTCCACAATTTACCGAAGAAGAAATCAAAGCGGTGGTTGAAACAGCCAAAGATTATGGCTTTATCGTAGCGGCACATGCACACGGAACGGAAGGAATGAAAAGAGCTATCAGAGCAGGTGTAACAACGATTGAACATGGTACTTATATGGATGATGAAGCAATGGAACTGATGAAACAACACGGAACTTACTTTGTGCCAACGATTATTGCAGGAAAAACAGTAGCGGATTCAGCAAAAATACCGGGTTATTATCATCCATTGGTAGTTCCAAAAGCTTTGGAAATTGGGCCACTCATTCAAGCTACTTTTGCAAAAGCTTATAAAGCTGGTGTAAAAATCGCTTTCGGAACTGACTCTGGCGTTTCTATTCACGGCTACAATGCTTACGAATTTCAATACATGGTGGAAGCTGGAATGCCTGCTATGGAAGCCATTAAATCGGCTACGATTGTTCCTGCAACGATTATGGGTACTCAGAAAGAATTAGGCTCAATCGAAACTGGTAAAATTGCCGACATTATCGCTACTGACGGAAATCCATTACAGGATATTAAAGTGATGCGTAAAGTATCGTTCGTGATGAAGGATGGCGTGGTTTATAAAGGAAACTAATGAGTTTTGAATTTTGAGTGTAGAGTGAGGAGTTTTTCGAATGATGAGTTTTGAGTGTAGAGTGAGGAGTTGCGAGTGTTGAATGATGAGTTTAAAATGGATTGTAAACTCCATAATTACTACTACAAATTAAAACTCCGCACTCCACACTCAAAACTCATCATTCGAAAAACTCCTCACTCAGCACTCCACACTCAAAACTCAAAATGTCATACAGAAAAGGATTAGATATTTTACCTAAACCAATAATTTTACCGTTAAATAGTTGAGTCCAGTAATTAATTTTAATTAAATATTGGATTTTACTGAAAACCAATCTAATAGCTAATGGCTCAAAGCTTTTAGCTATCTTAACAATTCAATTTTAAATCAAAAAATGAAAAAACTTTTTGGAATCTTAACCTTCGTTTTCGCTTCATTTGTTGCTAATGCACAACAACCTAATACGCTTACTCCGAAAGAAAAAAAGCAAGGCTGGCGACTACTGTTTGACGGAAAAACCTTGAATGGGTGGCGTAATTTCAATAAAAAAGACCTTGGCCCAGCTTGGAAAATTTCTGATGATGCGATTATGTTGGACAACAGCCAAATGGATGGTTGGAATACAAAAGGTGGTGGTGAATTAACTACTGATGACATTTTCGAGAACTTCATTTTCTCTTGTGAATGGAAAATTTCGGAAGGCGGAAACTCTGGAATTATTTTTAATGCTCAAGAAGACGATGCTAAAAAACGTCCTTATTCTTGGTTTACTGGTCCAGAATTTCAAGTATTGGACAACGACGGACACGCTGACGGAAAAATTGACAAGCACAGAGCAGGTAATTTATACGATTTGATTAAGTACGAGCCAGAAAACGTAAAACCAGTAGGCGAGTGGAATAAAGTAATGATTGCTCAGACAAACGGGAAAGTAAAATTATATGTAAACGGTAGAATGGTAATTCAGTATGATACCAAAAGTGAAGAATTTAAAAAATTAGTCGCTGGAAGTAAATTCAAAGACATGGAAAGCTGGGGAACATTCACAAAAGGACATATTGTTTTCCAAGACCACGGTAATAAAGTTTGGTTTAGAAATATCAAAATTAAAACCTTGTAGTGTTTAGTTTCTGATTTTTGAAAGAGTTATAATTAGTAAAAATCACTCATTCCAGCAATGATATTTTTGTAATTATAACTCTTTTATTTTCTGTATATTGCAACTTTTTCCACCATGACCCATCGTCTCAAACCCAATAGAGAATGTTAAAATCAATGACAGGTTTTGGCAAATCGGTTACAGAAAGCCAATTCTTGACCGTTACAGCCGAAGTAAAAACGTTAAATTCAAAATTTACAGATATTTATTGTAGAATCCCTAAAAGTCTATCTTTCAGAGAAATAGAAATTAGGAATTTGCTTACTCAGGCTTTAGAAAGAGGTAAAATTGAATTGAACCTAAGTACGAATTATACCAATGTCGCCAGTTCTGGAACAAGTATCAACCGCCCATTAGTGGAAGCTTATATGAAAGATTTACAAGAATCTTCTTTGGCTTTTGGTGTAAACGATGCTACTGAATTATTCAAAATTGCCCTGACGCTTCCCAACGCTTTTAATTCGGAAACTGTTTCAGAAGAACAAGCTGAGGAAGAATGGAAAATCATTCTAAGTACTGTGAATCAGGCAATTGCTGAATGTACAAAATTCCGTTTGCGTGAAGGTGAGATTGTCAATGCAAAATTCGTTGAGTACATTGATAAAATTGCCGAGATTCTAACGGAAGTAGAAGAGCAAGACAAATTGCGTATTCCTGCGGTGCGTGAAAGACTGAGAAAATCGGTAAGTGATTTATTGGAATCTGATGATTTTGATAAAAACCGTTTTGAACAAGAATTGATTTATTACATTGAGAAATACGATATTTCAGAAGAAAAAGTACGTTTGAGAACGCACTTAAACTATTTCAAGGAAGTATTGAAAGAAGGAAACGGAAAGAAATTAAATTTCCTTTGTCAGGAAATCGGAAGAGAAATTAATACCATTGGTTCAAAAGCAAACGATGCGGTAATCCAAAGAATGGTAATTAATATGAAAGATGAATTAGAAAAAATTAAAGAACAAACCTCGAACGTTCTATAATTTGCTTGTAAAAACCATTAAAGAACCATGAAATATATCGCTTTAGTATTCACGTTGATTTTCTTATTATTTGCTGGTTGGCAATACAACGACCCCGACCCAGTACTTTGGATTCCGATTTATTTGGTAGCGACTTACTGTTCTGTAAGAGCTTTTCAAGGAAAAAATAATCCAGAATTGTTGGCGGTAGTAACCATTATGTCTTTTGTAGCAGGCTTAAATACTTGGTTTCAGATGACTTCTTGGGAAGGTTTTTTCTCGGAAGGAGGAGGTTTGTCCATGAAAACAATTAATCAAGAATTAGCTCGTGAAGCTTGCGGACTTTGGATTTGTACTTTCTCCTTTTTACTGTACTTAGTGTCAGATTTTGTACAGAAAAAAGCATAAAACAAGGCTTTAGATTTTTCATTTTCAAGCAAGGCATCGGATTTTCGCTGATGTCTTGCTTTTTTATTTTTACCGCTTGCCCTTACTACACAGACATTTATCAAGAAAGGTAAGATAAATCAAAGCAAAGTCGTAAATTGGAGAAACTATAAACTCCAAACTTTATGCAACTAACGATTACCAACCTAAACAAAACCTACTCAAATGGCGTACAAGCACTTCAAAACGTCAATCTCACGATTAATCAAGGAATGTTTGGTTTATTAGGGCCAAACGGAGCGGGAAAATCTTCCTTGATGCGTACCATCGCAACTTTACAAGAAGCCGATACTGGCACAATTACTTTAGGCGATTTGAATGTACTGACACAGAAAGAAGAAGTACGAAAAACACTTGGCTATTTGCCTCAAGAATTTGGGGTTTATCCGAAAGTTGATGCCATTACTTTATTAAATCATTTGGCAGTTTTGAAAGGAATCACCAATTCAAAAGAACGAAAAGAATTAGTAGAATCATTATTACACAAAACTAATCTTTGGGAAGCTCGCAAAAAGAATTTAGGTGGCTATTCTGGTGGAATGAAACAACGTTTTGGCATTGCACAGGCACTTTTGGCAAGTCCGAAATTAATTATTGTGGATGAACCTACCGCAGGACTCGACCCCGCAGAACGTAACCGTTTCTTGAATTTATTATCAGAATTGGGCGAAAATACCATCGTGATTCTATCAACACATATTGTAGAAGACGTAAAAGAATTGTGTCAAGACATGGCGGTTTTCAACAAAGGACAAGTACTTTATAAAGGAAATCCCTTTGATGCCATTCAAGAAATTAATGGGAAAATCTGGAGAAAGCGTATCCAAAAAGCAGAGTTAGAAGAGTACAAGAAAAACTTTACTTTGATTTCGGATAAATTGATTGGTGGTTCGCCTGTAATTCATGTTTTGTCGGACGGTAACCCAGACGGAACTTTTGAAGCCATCAATGGAGATTTAGAAGACGTGTATTTCACTAAAATTTTCGCCACAGCCTAAACCATTCTTACTATGTTTTTAGAAATCTTACGATTTGAATTTAGCTATCGAAAAAACCGAGCGGCTACTTATATTTATTTTGCCATTCTTTTTGTGCTTTGTTTTGCGGCTACTACTTCCAAGTACGTTACTATTGGCGGAGGTTCAGGTGGACAATTGCAGCCCAACTCGCCCTACACGCTTACTTTGATGACCATCATCATGACATTTGCCGTGACCTTTATTTGTTCGGCAATTATGGGCGTAGCTGTTTTGCGAGACTTTGAAAACAAAACAGAATCCTTGATGTTTACGACGACCATTTCAAAGTTTGATTACCTAATGGGGCGTTTCTTTGGTTCGTTTTGTGTCTTGGTTTTGGTGTATTCTTCTATCTGGATAGCCATGATGTTGGGTTTTAGTGTTGGGAGATTTTTACCTTGGGATCCTTCTTGGAAAGAAAAAACCATTCACGTTTTTGATATGTGGCATTATTTTCAGCCTTTTATCTTTTACGGAATTACCAATCTTTTTATTCAAGCAAGTATTTATTTTGCCGCAGGTACGCTCAGCCGCAAGCCTTTATTGATTTATACTCAGGGAATTATCTTAATTGTTTTGTACGAAATCACTGGAACAATTACCCAAGACCTTGAAAATAAAACACTCGCTTCATTAGTTGACCCTTTTGCGGTTCGTACTTTTCAGATTTATACACAATACTGGTCGCCAGCACAAAAAAATACTATGTTGATTCCGATGGAAGGCATGATGTTGTGGAATCGTGTAATATGGTGTAGCGTTGCCGTACTTATTTTGATTGCTACTTATTATTCATTTAGTTTCAATGTCGTTACTTCAAGTTGGTTCAAGAAAAAGAAAGCCATTAAAGAAGTAGTGAGTAAAATTCGCCCAGAAAGTGTGGTGATTCCTGTCGTGCATCAGTTTACAGGTTTTTCTACGCACTTGACCCAGCTTTGGAAGCAATCATTATTTTACGCTCAAATGGTGGTGAAAGAAATTCCTTTTATCGCAATAATTTTTGTAGGCGTAGTCGATATGATTGTCGGTTCGTTTTACTTTGGCGAAATGTACGGCACAAGTTCGTATCCGATTACGGCAAATGTATTAGGCTTTCTCAGCGAATTTGATTTATTCTTCCTGATTATCGTAGTTTTTTATTCTGGCGAACTCATTTGGCGAGAAAGAACCGTCAATATCAATTTGATTGTTGACGCTCTACCAGTGCCAGATTGGGTAAGTTTATTCGCTAAATTCTTCGGTTTAATGTTGATTTACGTAGGCTTATTACTGTTTTTAATCCTTTTCGGGGTTACTTTACAAGTGAGTCATGGCTATTTCAATTTTGAATTATCCTTATATTTCAAAACCTTATTTACCGACGAAATCGCTTTCTTGATTGCCTTTACGGTACTTTCATTTTTTGTACAAACCATTGCCAACAACAAATTTGTAGGCTTTGCTTTGATGTTTGTCTTTTTTATTGCCAACTTATTTTTGAGTGCCATGGGCGTAGAACACCCTTTGTTTTCTTTCAATAGCGGAAGCTTGGGCAGTTATTCAGACATGAACAAGTACGGGCATTTTGTGGCTTCATTTACTTGGATGAAACTCTATTGGTTGGCTTTTGTAGGCGTACTTTTTGTGATTTCGGTACTTTTGGGCGTGCGTGGTACAGAAGTATTGATGAAAACCCGCTTGAAAATTGGGCAACTTCGTCTTACAAAACCGATTCTTACCATTGCTATCAGTACTTTGTTACTCTTTGTTTCATCAGGTTTTTATGTGTATTACAACACCAACAAATTGAATAAATACCTCACGAAAGAAGAGCAAGAAAAAGTACAAGTTGACTATGAGAAGACTTTGAAGAAATACGAAAATGCTCTACAACCAAGAATTGTTGACGTAAACTTAAAAGTAGAAATATATCCAGAAGACCGTGATTTTACAGCCGAAGGTTACTTTTGGTTGAAGAACAAAACACCAAAAGTTCTGAGTGAAATTTATATTCAAAACGATGTAGTTCATAACATGAAAATTGAGTACTTGAGATTTGAAGGCGGAGCAAAAATCAAGAAAAATTATGAAAACTTTGGTTTTACTATCTACCAATTAGCCAAACCTTTGGCAGTTGGTGATTCTGTAAAAATGAGTTTCAAAACCAAATTTGAAACCAAAGGTTTTGTAGCGAGCGGTTCAAATACCAATGTAGTATATAATGGTACGTTCTTTAATAATAATTATTTCCCTTCTTTAGGATACAGCGAAGACTTTGAAATTGGTGATGACGATACTCGTAAAAAGTACAAATTGCCAGAAAAAGAAAGAATGCTGGAACAAAATAATCCAATTGGACTTTCACAAAGTTTATTTGGTGATGATGCCGATTATATTCGTTTTGAGATGATTATTGGTACAAGTAAAGAGCAGACTGCCATTGCTCCGGGTTATTTACAAAAAACTTGGGAAGAGCAAAATCGTAAGTATTTCCATTATAAAATGGATGTGCCAATGGTGAATTTTTACTCTATTATTTCGGCAGATTATCAAATCAAGCGAGCAAAATGGCATGATGTCAACTTGGAAATTTACTATAATAAAGGACACGAATATAACCTTGATAAGATGATTGAATCTATGAAATCATCTTTTGATTATTATGGTAAAAACTTCGCTCCTTATCAGTATCGCCAGATGCGAATTATGGAATTTCCAAGATATGCTTCTTTTGCTCAGTCTTTTGCCAATACAGTTCCATTCTCAGAAGGAATAGGTTTTATTCAGAAAATAGACGACCCAGAGAAAGATTTGGATATGCCATTTTATGTAACAGCCCATGAATTAGGTCACCAGTGGTGGGGACATCAAGTAGCAGAAGCAAGAGTAAAAGGGAATGCTATGTTATCAGAAACACAGTCGCAATACTCGGCTTTGATGGTGATGAAACATTCAATAAAACCCGAATTAATGCAAAAATTCTTAAAGTATGAATTGGATAAATACCTAACGGGTCGTTCACGTGAAAGTAAGAAAGAACAACCTTTGGCATTGGTGGAAAGTCAGGGATATATTCATTACAACAAAGGCTCTGTGGTAATGTACGCTTTACAAGATTATATCGGCGAAGACAAAGTAAACAAAGCCTTGCATGATTTCTTGTCAGATTGGAAATATCCAAGTTCGGATGGTAAGTACAAACGTTATCCAACCAGTCATGATTTAATAAAATACTTCAAAGCCGAAACGCCTGACTCTTTGAAATATATCATCAACGATATGTTTGAAACTATTACTTTGTTTGAAAACAAAACCGACAAAGTAAGTTACAAACTATTGCCAAACAAAAGCTATGAAGTAAGTATCAAAACCATTTCAGAGAAATTCCGTGCGGATAGTTCTGGGAATGAAAAACCAATTGCTTTGAAAGATTGGATAGACGTTGGCGTGTACGGTGAAGACAAAGACGGAAAAGATAAATTATTGTTTTTGCAGAAATACCAAGTATCGAAGAAAGACAATACTTTTAAAATTATCGTCAAAGAAAAACCTAAAAAAGCAGGTATCGACCCAATCAATAAACTCATCGACCGTCATTCAGATGATAATGTGAAGACAGCGGTTGAGGAGGAGAAATTGTAGTAGAGACGTAAGACACAAGATGCAAGAATAAAGAATTTGTTCTTGTATCTTGTTTTTATAGAAACTTACTTGGTGTTATTTGGTTTTAGTTCCGCAATACAATAATTGGTATTTGTTTTTGTTTGCAAGTCTTTGATTTTTAATTACTTTGAATTATGGATAAGGATAAGAAAAATCGACAATCAAGTGGACGACAATCTGCACAATATGACAAGATTTTCAAAGAAAATTTTGAAGCCATTATTACTGATATTATGCAAAATGTTCTCGATATTTCGGCTGTTTCTATGGAAGAACTGCCTGATGATATTCAGCACACCAAAGAGCGAAAACCTGATATTTTAAAGAAAATAACAGATATAAATAATCAGACTTTCGTTTTGCAAATAGAGTTTCAAGTAAAGGATGAATTTGATATGGTATATCGAATGGCTGAATATTTTATTATGATAGAAAGAAAGTATAAATTATCTGTAAAGCAATTCGTGATTTTTCTTGGCTCAGATAAACCAACAATGCCAACTGAGCTTAATAGAGAAAGGCTATATTTTAGCTATCCTATAATTTCGCTTTCTGAACTTGATTATAATATCTTTCTTAAATCTGACAAACCCGAAGAAATTATCTTGAGTATTTTAGCAAATTTCAAAGATGAAGATACTGAAAGTGCACTAAAAAACATCATTCACCGTATTGAAGAAACTACGACAGGTGATTTTTCGTTAAAAAGGTATTTCAATCAATTGCGAGTTTTAGCACAATTACGTAACTTAGAATTAAAATTAAAGAGTGCCATGGATAGCATTGCAGAATATATCAAAGAAGAAAGAGATGTACTTTATTTAAGAGGGCTTGATAAAGGTACAGCAAAATTTGTTTCTTATCTTTTACAGGAAGGTAAGAAAACGTTCGAACAAATTGCCGATATTACAGGTACAACAGTTGACTTTGTGAAGGCTGTCAACCAGAAAATAATAGACGAAAATAAGTAATATTGATATTCTTTTTTGAAATAAAATACCAATAAAAAAGCGGTCAAAAAATTTATTTTGACCGCTTTTTTATTAAATCCTTAATTCATTAGTTTCTCAATAAACATTCAACCAAACTATTAATTTCTCGAATGTTGTATTGCATTCCTCTATTTTCTATTTCATACAAACTCATGGGTTTTTGAGTACCTGAGTTGGGAAAAATTAAATAAACAATGCCAGAGTCTGCGTCTGCTCCAATGATTTGTCGTATTTCTTTTTTGTAAGTAATATTTACCCCGATTCTTTCTGCCAGTTTTATCGAACCTTCGCCGATATGTGTGCTACTGCCAATATCTGCTACAATGGCAAAACTTCCACGGAAAGTTTTTCGATTATAAACATAAGCTAAATCACCAGTTTGAACTCCTTGTCCTCTGAGGTTATCAGGAATGGCGATAAATGGAATTTCCTCAGAGTTTACATAACGTTGGTAATCCGTTTCTCTTTTTGAAGCATCTTGTAAGGATGTCTGCGAAAGATAATAACCCGGATAGGGGTCTAATGCCGTTTGGATATAAGGCTGGTTTCCGTCAAAAACAATTACATATCTACTCAATTCTCCTTTACTTGTCGCATAGGTTAGATTATCTAAACCCAGATTTTGTGGATGGTAGGCCCGTGGCGAGCCATCGGCATCTATTGTCATTTCGGAAACATAACCGATTACGTAGTTATTAATTTTCCAGACTTTTGTACTGGGGTTTTGCGGGTATCTAATTCCTAAATCTTCTTTTGAACATTGTGAGAATGTTCTTGAACTAAACAATAAGACAAGAGCAAGTAATGAAAAAGTTTTCATGGAAAAAGTTTTTGAAGTAAAAAATTACTTTTCAGTAGCTTTCATCCCCAAATATGTTGTGGCACTAATTCCCAGTAAACCAAGTGTTTCACTTTCAAAAACTGGAAATGATGGTGTGCTTCCATTCATATTTTGGATAAATTCTACTAAAAAAACAACACTAAAAATAACATTGAAAATAAGTGCTTGATAACGATAGACGGTAATCCCCGAAGAGTCTGAAAGAATGTCGTAAAAGAAACTTGATTTATACTTTTTCTTTTTAGTTTTCTTCGCAACAGGAGCTACTTCTACGATAGGAGCAGGGGCTTCTTCTTCTGCTGCTTCGGCTTCCTCAGCGTCTGCTTCTTGATTATTTTTTCTATTGGTATCAATTACTTTGGCAACGGCTGTTGTACCAACACCGATACCCAGTAAAACCAAGCACGTAGAATTTAACTCAACAACCTTGCCACTTACGCCAAAAGCCACAACAAAACAAGCGGCAATAATGGTAGTCCACCATAAACCTTGTGTACGAGCGAAACTGAATATCTCTATTGGCCCGTCGGCAGGGTCAAAAAGTACTTTATCTTTTAGAATATTGGTTTTTACAGATAAGTAAACAGCACTAAAAACAATGAGAAGAGCAATAACATTACAAATTGTGTTCATAGTTTTGGGAGTTAAAATTTACAGATTGATACATTATTCAAACCTAATAAAAAAGCCAGCCCTTTGAAAGACTGGCTCGTTTTTATTTGCTGTAAATTTATCTTGTGGTAATTTTTACATTACTCCACTTCCAATTTTCCTACATTTTCAAACTTAATCGCTCCTTCATCATCTACTTCCATCATCACTACGGCATCTTTGTTGATGTAATTTCCGAGGATTTGTTTCGATAATTCATTCAAGATTCTTCTTTGCATTACTCGTTTCAAAGGTCTTGCACCCATTGTTGGTTCATAACCTTCTTCGGCAAGTTTTACCAAAGCTTCATCTGTACTTTCAAGTGTGATACCTTGTTCTTTCAAACGGTCTTGGATATGTTTGAATTGAATTCTTACAATCTGACTCAGATTGTCTTTGGTCAAAGGCTCAAACATCACAATTTCATCTACACGGTTCAAGAATTCTGGTCTTACTACTTGTTTCAATAAAACCATTACTTCTTCTTTGGCTTTTTCCATTACGATATGATTGTTCCAACCTTCCATTTCTCCCATCTTTTCTTGGATAATATGGCTACCAATGTTAGAAGTCATAATGATAATGGTATTCTTGAAATTGGCAATTCTACCTTTATTGTCTGTCAAACGACCATCATCCAATACTTGTAATAAAATGTTCCAAACATCTGGATGTGCTTTTTCGATTTCATCCAACAGAATAACAGAATATGGTTTTCTACGAACGGCTTCGGTCAATTGTCCACCTTCGTCATAACCAACGTATCCCGGAGGAGCTCCCACCAAGCGGCTTACCGCATGACGTTCTTGGTACTCCGACATATCAATTCTAACCATCGCATTCTCGTCGTTGAACAAGTAATCTGCCAAAGCTTTGGCTAATTCTGTTTTACCTACGCCCGTAGTTCCCAAGAAAATAAACGAACCAATCGGACGTTTTGGGTCTTGCATTCCTGCACGAGAACGACGAACAGCATCCGAAATCGCTTCAATCGCTTCTTCTTGTCCTGCTACTCTTTTTCCCAATTCTACTTCCAAATGCAAGAGTTTTTCTTGTTCGGCACGCATCATTTTTGAAACAGGAACGCCCGTCCATTTTGCCACTACTTCGGCAATGTTTTCAGAAGTTACTTCTTCTTGCAACATCGGAGCTTCACCATTTTTATCGGCTGATTTTCCGCTTTGTAATTGTTTAAGCTTGTTTTCTGCTTCAATCAGTTTACCATAACGAATTTCGGCTACTTTGCCATAATCACCTGCACGTTCGGCTTGTTCGGCTTCCAATTTTAGGCGGTCTATATTTTCTTTTTCTTTGCGTACTTCATCTAAGACAGATTTCTCACCTTCCCATTTCGCCATCAAGTTATTTTTCTTGTCGGTGAGTTCTGCCAATTCCCTGCTGATAATATTTTCACGCTCTACGTTATTTTCTCGTCTGATTGCCTCACGCTCAATCTCCAATTGCATGATTTTACGTTTCAAAGCATCAATTTCTTCGGGTACTGAATCTATTTCCATACGCATTTTTGCGGCAGCTTCGTCCATTAAGTCAATGGCTTTATCTGGCAAGAAACGGTCTGAAATATAGCGACTTGATAATTCAACCGCTGCAATGACGGCATCATCTTGAATCCTTACGCCGTGGTGTAATTCGTACTTTTCTTTAATACCTCTCAAGATAGAAATTGCATCAGTAATATCTGGTTCATCCACAATTACCATTTGGAAACGACGCTCCAAAGCTTTGTCTTTCTCGATATACTTTTGGTACTCTTTCAAAGTAGTTGCACCAATCGCATGCAATTCGCCACGAGCCAGAGCTGGTTTCAATAAGTTGGCAGCATCCATCGCCGAATCTCCGCCACCACCTGCACCAATCAAGGTATGAATCTCATCAATAAACATGATGATTTCGCCTTCGGCATCGGTTACTTCCTTGATTACTGCTTTTAATCTTTCTTCAAATTCACCTTTATATTTTGCTCCAGCAATCAACAAACCCATATCTAAAGTATAAATCTGTTTAGATTTTAGGTTTTCGGGTACGTCGCCCATCACAATTCTTTGAGCCAAACCTTCTACGATGGCGGTTTTACCTACACCCGGTTCACCTACCAACATCGGGTTGTTTTTGGTACGTCTTGATAAAATTTGTAATACTCTACGAATTTCTTCGTCTCTACCAATTACTGGGTCTATCTTTCCAGCTTTGGCTAATTCGTTTAGGTTTCGAGCATAGCGTTCTAATGAACGATAAGTTGCTTCTGCGTTTTGGTCTTTCACGGTTGTGTTTCCTCTTAGTTCTTTGATGGCACTCTTTAATTCTTTTTCCCTGAATCCACTATCTTTCATCAAACCTGCCACAGAATCTTTCCCTAAAAGGATTCCCAATAATAATAATTCTATGGATACAAATTCATCCGAAAACTCCTTTAATAAACTTTCTGCTTTGGTAAAGGCAGCGGCAGCGTCGTTGGCTAAATAGGGCTGTCCTCCGCCAGAAACTTTTGGATAGGCGTTTACAATATTTCCCAGTTTTGATGAAAAAAGTGCTTGATTTACATTCAATTTTTTCATCAAAAACTCCGAAGTATTCGGCTCTTCGTCGATAATGGCTTTTAGCAAATGTCCCGTTTCAATGGCTTGCTGACCATTGGCAGAGGCAATCGAAGCAGCGTGTTGGATTACCTCCTGAGTCTTGGTTGTATATTTATTAAAATTCATTGTGTAAAATGATTTTATTTTTTCAATCACTGATACCCTTATTTAACAAAAGCCAAGCCAAGTTGTTTTTTCGGAAATAATGGCGGATTTTTCTGCGAATAGCTGTTTTTTGTAAGCCAAAATGACTGGATTTAGACAGAAGAGGCAAGAAGCAAGAGACAAGAGTTTTGGATTTTAAGATGAAAGATACAAGAAACAAGATGCAAGAGTTTAGCCATCGTTGGTATTTTTACCAACGAGACGGGCGACAGCAACGAGGCAATGATGAGAATGGAATTAATAAAAAACACTTAGGCGAGTAGGGTTAAATAACCACAAGGTTTGGGCTATTTAAGCATCATTTGAATACTCGTGAATATCATTTTAATGCTTTTTAGTACTGTTTTTATGCTCACAAGCATCGTTTTAATACTCACGAGAACTATTTTAATACTCATAAGCATCGGTTTAATACTCACAAGTACCATTTTAATTCTTGCGAGTATCGTTTGAATGCTCGTGAGTATCGTTTTAATACTCCCAAGCCCCATTTTAATACTCAAGAGCATGATTTGAATACTCATCAAAAAAAAGCGTAGCCAACTTACGAAAGGCTACGCTTTTGGTTTAATTTTTTCTCCTCTTTGGTATTTTTAAAGGGTCGCCAAGACTGGGTTGCGTGCGGTTTAAGAAGCATTTATTTGTGGGTCTATTGAAAAACACTTGAGCCAGCAGAGGGGGGGCATCAGTGTTTCTTTGTTTCGTTATTCAACTGTTTGATTTGTTCAACTGTCAAACCTGTATAAAGTGCTATTTTTTCGTTAGGTTCGTTATTAATTAGCATAATTTTGGCAATTTCAATTTTATTTTCCTCAACTGCCGTTTCCAAAGCACTTTTCATACCCCAATATTGAATGAGGTTTTCTTCGTAGATAGCTCTTTGTTCGATACTTAAATTGGCTAATTCAGCCGTTCCAAAGGCTTTTTGGAAAATTGGCTCATTGAGGATACTTGGAATATGGTCAA
Source organism: Arcicella rigui (assembly GCF_034929435.1). NCBI lineage: Bacteria > Pseudomonadati > Bacteroidota > Cytophagia > Cytophagales > Flectobacillaceae > Arcicella > Arcicella rigui. The sequence goes on along the minus strand of NZ_JAYFUM010000008.1, from coordinate 96,716 downwards.
AACTTTCTAAGTTTTTTAGAAAATAACACCACTTATCAAACTTGCTTTTAAGTTCGTTCTCCTTTTTATTAAACAACGGCATTTGCAAAAACTTGAAATGCAGTTTGTCAAAAAACACCTCTCCGTCTTGGTCTTTAAGGGCTACATCACGTCTAAATTTACGCCTTTCCTCTGCCTCGTCATATTCAAAATCCAAAATTGCTACAAAATAAATTGGTTCTAACCTAAAACTCCAATCTCCTTTTTGGGCTTGGTCTCGGATAGGAAAAGTTACATAAAACAAACTTCGGTCTTTGAAATATTTTACCTTCGCTTTTTGCATTTCTACGATAAATCTTTCGCCTGAAAGGGAATGGCAATGAATATCAAAAATGGCTTTTCGTTCTGCCGATAAATCTGCTGAACTTTCGGGATTGCGAAAATTAAGGTCTGCAATTTGGTGATGAGGGGGTAGCAACTGATTGAGAAAATCAATCAAAAGGTCTTTATTGCCTTCTTCGCCAAAGAGTTTTTTGAAGCCAAAATCTGTGTATGGATTAATATACTTTGCCATTGGAAAGTCATGTTTATCTTTAATGCAAAGGTACGGTTTTTAGATTTATTTTCTTTTAAAATGGATAACAACGGATATATAACTAACATAAGTTTATGACAGTTATATAGCTTGAATCTGAACTTGTTAGCGTGTTCACATTTTATTAAATCTAAGTGTTTATTTCAAAATATCCAATTGGTTTAATCGCAATAAGAAACAGGCTATTTAAGCATCGTTTTAATACTCGTGAGTATCATTTTAATACTGATATGTACCATTTCAAGCCTCGTGAGTATCGTTTAAATGCTCACGAGAACTATTTTAATACTAATAAGTATGGTTTTAATTCTCTCAAGCACCATTTCAATACTTGTAAGTATCGCTTGAATGCTCGTGAGTATCGTTTTAATACTCCCAAGCCCCATTTTAATACTCAAGAGCATGATTTGAATACTCATCAAAAAAAAGCGTAGCCAAACTATCGAAAGGCTACGCTTTTGGTTATGAGTGCAGTCTAAGACTACATTTATTTGTGGGTCTAAGTGAAATAACACTTAAGCTAGCCATGGGAAAATATTGTTGATATGGCACAAATAATAATCAATGCAAAAACTATATACATAAGTGTTTTTAGGTGCCTAATTTCTTTCATTTGGTTGCCTAAATTATCTTCAACAGCTTGAAATTTATTGTCAAAGTTAATATTAGCAACTACTGTATTTAATTCGCTAAATTTGGTGTCAAAATTTTTATCAATAATTTTTTGTTCAACAGATTGGAACTTGTTGTCAAAGTTAATGTTAGTAACTGCTGTACTTAATTCACTAAATTTGGTGTCAAAGTTTTTATCTACCACTTTTTGTTCAACAGAATGAAACTTGTTGTCAAAATCAATTTTATTTATTTTTTCTAAAAGTTGGTTATTTAAACCTGCTAAATTATTGTATTCATTTGCAAAGTCAACTTTTACAAGTTTTTCAATTGATTCTATACTTGTTTTAAATTCAGTAATCAATGTACTTGTTGTATCGACCGAACTTGAAGCTATTTTTTCTGCTTTTTGAAGTTGTTCAACAGCAGTATTAAGTTTATTAAAGCTTTCTTCGATATTGCTTACTATTTGTTCTATTTTATCTTCCATTTATATAATTACAAATTTATTAGTGAATTTTGTTATGTTTTTTTCTAATATAAAAAGTGAGGCTGTTTTATAAAGCTTTGTACACAACAATTGAGTTTCTGGTATTACTAAAGTAAGTAAAGTAGTGTATTTCTTTAATATTGAAAGATAATCCTTATTATGAATATTTTCTTTTCTTGAGAAATAGTAGAAAGTTTCATTACATAAATTTACTTGTTCTATTATAATATTGCTATTTAGAAAATTTGGTAAATGTCCATTGATTTTTGTTTCAAGGAGCAAAGTGCAAAATGAAGTCAATAAATTAACAATTTCGTTCGATTGACCTAATGCTTTAAATCGTTGGCAAGCACCTAAAATATGCTTTGCATTATTCAACTCTAAACCAACTTCATTTTCAGGAGGGTTTTCTATTTTGTCTATGAAATAGTTGAATATTTCAAAATCTTCTTGATTTTGGCTTTCATTTATTTTATTAAGTAACTCTTCGGCATATTTTGAAGTAAAATAAAATACAATATTTTCTCTAAATATTTTTTCTGCATTTTCTTTATCTAAATTCTTTACGTAGCTACTGCATAAGTTGTCCATAATTTTTGCAGAAGCTACCCTTTTATCAGCAATTGTAAACTCAAAAAAATCAGTTAACGTAAATAAATATTTTCTAAGTTCAGTTTCTTCTTCTCTTGTTTCAGCTTTTAAAGTCCATTTTTTAGTAGATTGCATACCTAAATAACGCCTCAAATAATTTTCAAAATTATTTTTGTAACCGTAATTAGTTTTGCCACTGAACTTTACAAAAATTCTTCTATCACGGTAATTAACAACATAATCATCTACAACACCAACTATAGATAACCGATAGATTGCTCTCATTGTATCTTGCTCTGAGCGAATACGCCAATATTCTGTACGAAATTTAATAATTGCATCATTGGTTAGATTTATTCCTGAAACGTTATAGTTTACAAGTTTTTTGTATTCAAAATCTAAATTCTTTAGGAATAAATCTTCTGAAGTTTTATCATCAGCATTGTTTGTAAAATCGTAAGCATCTAATATTAATTTCTTCTTTAATAATTTAAAAATAACATCATTATTTCCAATTGCTTGATAAGCCGGAACTTTCTCTTTTAGTTCTTCTATGACTGGTGTGATAATATGGTATTCATAGAGTGGAATAAGAAATGCTAACTTTTCAACAGTATCATTTTCAAATCCAATATTCAAAAATCTATAACCCGTTCCTGTTTCTGCAATTGTGTCTTCAAGTCCTTTTTGTTTGTTTTCTCTAATTGCTTTTTCAATATCTACACCAATAAATAATTCCTTTAAAATATTTTTAGTTTCTTTTAAAATTGTTTCAGCTTCTACTATATCGCATCCATTTATCCAATTTGTCTCTATTTGTAATTCAGCATTATTCAGTCTGATAAATCCAAAATTTTTAGTTCCTATTTTATTCTTTACATTTAAATATGGATTTTTGGTAGACAAATAAACATTGAATTTTTCATTATAACTTTCTACAATGAATTTTTCGTTTAAGTGTTTTTCAATTACTTTGTTGAAAAATCTTGTTTCATAATTGACTTCTGTTAGTATTTCATTGAAAATATTTCTTTCTCTTGTAAAACTTTTATGTGCATTTCTAATAAAATCATTATTGGTTTCTACATCAAATTGATTATATAATATGTAGTTTACAGAGTTTTCTCTATTTCTACCCGCTCTTCCTGCTTCTTGATAAAAACTTTCGACAGACTGAGGAATACTATAATGAATTGTATATCTAATATTGGGCTTGTCTATACCCATTCCAAAGGCTTTCGTAGCAATCATTAGATTATATTTATTTGCTAAAAAACTTTTTTGGTTTTCAAATGAATTTGAAGAAATATCAGAAACAATAGTTCCATCATCATTTTGCCCCATAAATGTTGTACACTCCAAATAATCCTCATTTTCTAATCCTTCTATAAACTGCCTAGCATAAGGTTTTACTGTCCAAAAACCTTTTAAGTTTGCTACTACTCCATTTCCAAGTGTATCACTTTTTGTTGGACAAAAAATTAAACCACAATTTTTATATCTTCCATTGTTTTGATTGAAAAAAGTAGCCTTTTGATATGTGTCCAATTTTAAAAATGGTATAGTGGGGATAGTTTTTATAATTTGTTTTATTCGAGGATATTTAATTCTTCCCACTTCCTTTTCTCTAATGAAAAATTCGGAATTATCATCAACAAATTCAGGATTTGGAATATCTTCAATTATAAATTTCAATTCCTCTCTGTCAATTGCTTCTGGTGGTGTACTAACTAACACATCTTCTGCCATCTTTAACTCTCTTTGAATATCTGCAATAACATCAAACGAAGCTGTAGCAGTTAAAGCAATTTGATTAAATTCAGTTGTATTTTCGTTGAAACAGTATTTGAAAATGCCATCACGTAGTCTTAGATAAGAATATCTGAAATCGTGTCCCCATTCAGAAATACAATGTGCTTCATCAATAACAGAATAGCTAAAATCCAACTTATTTGCTACAAAATCTCTCATAAAATTTCTAAATTCTAGAATTTGAAATCTTTCAGGTCCTATAATCGCAAATTGGATTTTCCCATTAGATAATAAACTCAACTTTTCTAATCGAGCTTCTTTGTTGTCAAATGAATTTATATAAAGTGTTTTATCAATAAAATTTTGTCTGAGTTTGTCATATTGGTCTATCATTAATGAACGAATAGGGTCTATGATAATTGAAACCCCTGGTTGTAGCAATGTTGAGATCTGATAAGTTAAAGATTTTCCGCTGCCTGTTGGCAAAATGCCAATTACATCTTTACATTGTAAAATTCTATTTAAAATTTGTAACTGCCCTTCTCTAAATTCAATTTTACGAAAATGATTATTTAAGAAATAAAGTAATGAACCAATTTTCTCTTGGTGTATTATAAATTTATTATTAGTATCATATTCGCCAATAGGTTGGTATCTAATTTTTTTTGTTGTCAAAACCTTGTCTAAATACGTTTCTACATTTTCTATTGGAATAATGTTATAAGTGAATCCATCATCATTAACTCCCAAACTTAAATTTGCATTTACTTGGTCGCTAAATGTAATATTTGGTTTTTCAAATGGTTCATTAGCCAGTATGTGTATATTCTCAATTAGCATAAATAAGTCATCAAATGCTAATTCAAAATATTCTTTCAAACTTTCATTACAATGAATTTGAAAGTTTTTCGAAACACTTACTATATCATTAAGCCATAATAGTAAAAATGATTTTTGAATTTGTCCAATTAATATTGGAATGTAAATACAGTCATATATTTCTTTATTAATCGACTCAAACAAAACTTCAGTTGTTACCAATGACTCTGAAATTGGAATAATTTGATTATCAGAATTAACAAAAACTATACTGCCTGTTCGTTCGTTTTTTACTTTTGAGAAGCCATACTTTTGAAGTATTTTTTGAGTAACAAATAAACTAGCTCTTGTAGGATTTCCTCTATTAACAATATTATAAGCTACAAGAATTTGCTTGTTAAAGTTTTCTGTATTTTCATTTAGCTGAAAATCTTCCACACCTACTAATTCATAACAACAATGTTTTGAAAATACATTAATCGCACTTTCAAAATCTTCAATTTGCCGCTTTTCAATAAATGAATTAAAAATTTCGTCAATTATATATCCACCTTTAAGATTCATTTTTTATTGGTTATTTTATATATATTAGAAGAGTGTCACTTGGCATTGGAATATAACAAATATATCCCCCCATAAAACCCCATTTCCCCAGTTCAAGTCGCTTTCCGTTAGCTTGTTCACATTGTTTTTAAAACTAAGTATTTATTTCAAAATATCTAATTTGTTTAAATCTCAACAAGGTTTAGGCTCTTTAAGTATTGTTTGAATACTCGTGAGTATCATTTTAATACTCACGAGCATCGTTTTAATGCTCACGAGTCCCATTTCAATCCTCACAAGTATCGTTTTAACTCTCACGAGAATGATTTTAATCCTCAAAAGTACCATTTCAATCCTCGTGAGTATCGTTTTAATGCTCACGAGGATGATTTTAATACTTCCGATTATCGTTTTAATCCTCAAGAGCATCATTTGAATACTCATCAAAAAAAGCGTAGCCCATCAAACGAAAGACTACGCTTTGGTTTAAAGCTTATACGGTGGTATCTCCATTATTTCCTTTTTTAGGGGGCTTGCGTTTGTATCGTTGTGCTATTCTGTTTACCAAATCTTTCATCGAACCGTCTTCATTGGAGGCTGCCTTTAATAATCTATAAGCCTTATCAGAAGCATTCATCGCATCCGAACTCGCTGCCGACATGGTGTCGTCTATTTTATCCAACAAATCTGCCACAGCTATTCTTACACTCCATAGCTGGTTAATCAAGGCAACATCTCTTTCCAATTCTGGCGTATCAAAATCTCCCGTCATTTTGTTTGGATAGGTTTTTGCCCCTTCCAAACACAAGTTTACATACTCCACACTCTTTGGCCCCATTACTCTATTGGTGCTTTCGGTGCTTGGCGTACTAATCAAAAATGGCAATTTGCTTTTTACTTGTTCAAGTAAAGCGAGGGTAGCGGCTTTGTCTGCTTCAGGCAAAACGGCTGAGATTCTGTTTGTGTTACTCATTTTATTAAAGGTTTAAAATTTACAATAGTGTAAGAGTATGCTTTTCGGGGCGATATATCCAGAATGGTGTGGTCTATTTGCAAGAATTTCTTCTCTCAAAAAAGATTTTGAACGTAAATTTTCTGAATGATAATGGCAACGAAAGGTTTAGGCAAAAGATGGAATATCGGTGTCGAATATCAGGTGCATCTACCCATCTGTTAGCCTTATCTCAAACATAAAGAAAAATATAATTGGGAGGTAAAAAGTGGAGGAAAAATTTATGTTTTTTTTATTAAATGGTAATTGGGGGGATTTTGGGATTGGAAGATGAAAGAGGCAAGACGCAAGATACAAGAGGCAAGAGTTTGTGATTTTGGGACTTTAGGACTTTAAGACTGAAGAAACAAGATACAAGAAGCAAGAGTTTGGATTTTAGGGAGGGCTTTAAGATGAAAGAGGCATTTATTTGTTCAAGCCCGTGGCTTGGCTATTAAATCATTTCACTTTCAAAAGAAATACTTCATAGAAGTACAAAAAACGTTTTGTTTAGTACTTGAAGCAGTGAGGTTTTTGAAAATAGGTGAGTTGCTTACTCTCATGTTTTGGTGAAAAATACTTATGAAGGTAGGATGAAAAACATTAGACAAGTAGGATAGTTTATTGTCTAAGTACATTGCATTATGAATCCACTTACTTTTGTTTTGTCGCACCAAAACACATAGCAAATTCCACCACTTCCAAAATATACTTCTCCATTTTCTATGTCTGGAAGGTCAGTATCAAGTTGCATTAAAAAGTCCATTTTTTCGTTGGAAATTGGACAAACTAAAACTTCTGCACTTTGTATCCAAGTCGGTTCGCCCCCAAGCCTAAATAAATTTTCTCTACTGTTTGAACTACCCCAGTTTTGGAAAGCCCATCTATTAGGCGTTTCAGCAAAAGAGATTTCTGTTTCTTTTATAGGTAAATCCAAACAGATTTCAATGTCCTTAATTTCTCCAATTTTTGATGGTTTTCCAAAATTGTCATGTTGGTAAAATACTGCACCGCATTCGTTTAACTCTCTGATGTGTATTCCTAAAGTAAGGCTTGATAGTCCTGATATTTTAAGTCCATAAGGAATTTTATCAAAAGTCACTAAATGAATAAATGGATTATTATCATCATCTTCAAGAATGCCTCCAAATTTATATTTAGTTTCGTCTGTTTCTAAATTCCATGTTGGATGCTGTTTTTTGCTAAGGTGAATAGGTCTATCGTTTGAAAAATAGTTGTTATTGAAGCGAAAATGTCGTACAATATTTTGGCAATAATTCTCTATTTTCCCATTTCTCTTTGTATATCCTACAAGCTCTAAATGAGCTACCAAATATTCTTCTATATTTTCGATGTCAAAAAGTTGATTGTTTAGAGCATAGTCATAAGCAAAATTGATAGTCTCTAAATTTCGTGTTTCTAACAAACATCTAAATAGCTTTTGCTTGTCGGTGATATTAGTTTCAGAACTTATAAATTTTGCTTTAAAGGTTTGAATTTTGTCATTTGCTAAATTTCGCCAAGGGTAGTCAGCATAATAAGTACTTGTGTTTGGTTTTAAGTCAAAAATATATTCTAAATTACTGTGTAACAATTCTGGAAATTGCAAACTGGCATATTCGATTACACTTTCGGCATTCTCATTTTTTTGTCTTTTTAGAATGTCTAAAGCAAGATTAATAAGGTCGGCAAATTGAGATTTGTCAACGTAGCTCAATATGTCGTTGAATATTGTCACATTCTCATCAAAAATTTTTAAGAATTCTGCTGCAAAGTAAAATGTGTCACCTGAGTTTGATGTTAACTTAAATAGACGTTCATAGAGGTTAGATGTCTGCCAACCGTTTTGCTTAAAGTCTGTGATTAGTTGTTTGGCTTTATTTGTCATTATTGAGATGTCGCTATAAAAAGAAATACTTCATAGAAGTACAAAAAACGTTTTGTTTAGTACTTGAAGCAGTGAAGTTTTTGAAAATCGATTACATATTTTTGGTGAAAAATACCGACAATGGCTCAAATGCCAAACCTAATGTTGGTGGCAGGTTTTCTTTATCCAGCTTATTTAGCAACTCTCAACAATGTCACAACAGTAGATGTCAAATCTGAAGTACTCAGTCTAACATATTCAACATTAATTATTTTAAATGTCTCAATAAGCTTGTCATTATTAAAAGTCGATAACAGAAGATAATTGTCAGCAGATGAAACTAAGACTCGAAAATGGTCTTTGTCTTTAAAAGCTGATGCGGTTGTTGGCTCTTTACAAAATTCAAAATTTGTCGAAATGAATTTGTCTTTCTCATAAAATGTCCATCCAATACACTCACAACAATTCACTGAATTTGTATAATAGGAATTACTGAAAAGTCTTACGGTGTCATTGCGATAAAATGAACTGTCTTGATTACAAATCAACCAAGGATTGGATGGAATTTTAATTTTGCCTTTATCTGTCTGTAAAACAGATTTTTTGAATAGCTTATAAATATATTTTTCCGAATAAGCCTTTGTCTGTCCATAACAAGAACAATTAATAGAAATGCAAAAAGTGAAGAATAAAGCGAGTTTTGTCATACTTTAATGTAAAGGGTTGTTTTTTAAACTTGCCACCAACGAATATCTAACCGGTATAAAGCTCTGTTTTTAAAGTTTATGGTAGTTATATAAAAATGTATTTGAGTACACTTACTTGTTCACATTTCATTAAAACTAAATATTTATTTCAAAATATCCAATTTGTTTAAAACGTAACAGGCTTTATGCTTAAAGCAGCATCGTTTGAATACTCACGAGTATTATTTTAAGGCTTTTAAGTACCGTTTTGATGCTCAGGAGTATCAATGAAATACTTCCGAGTCTCATTTTGATGCCCATAAGCACCATTTCAATACTCCCGAACATAGAAATAATACTCGTTGGTGTTATTTGAATACTCGTGAGTATCGTTTTAATACTCCCAAGTCCCATTTCAATACTCAAGAGCATGATTTGAATACTCATCAAAAAAAAGCGTAGCCAAACTATCGAAAGGCTACGCTTTGGGTTTAATATTTTTGCTATCACGTGAAAACACAAACAATGGCGGTAATTTCAAGTAATTATCTTTTTTTAATGCTAATTCTGATGACCTTACACTTCAACCACTTTACTCACTCGGTTATCTTTTACAGCAGTTTCTTTGCCCCATTGAGCAATGGACTGCAATAGAGGTATAAGTGTTTTTCCAAATTCTGTCAGTTCATAATCCACTTTTAAAGGCGGTTTGCTTGTATGAACCGTTCGGGTAATCAGGCCGTCTTCTTCCAACTCCTTCAATTGCAAGCTTATCGTGCGTTCTGTCACCATCGGAAGTTCCTTTCTTAGCTCGTTATATCGCTTTTTTTCAATTAAATGGATAAGTATTACTGCTTTCCATTTTCCGCCTATATACTTCATAGTCAGGCTCGTACTACAAGGATACTGTTTATTTTCTATACAATACATCTGTTACTATCTATTTTAACCGTTATTGCAAATATAAATCACTATACTTAGTTTTGCAACAATAAAAAGTATAGTAACATTTAATCTTCAAAAATATGAGTTTTTTAGCTATTGCAAAGAGTAGATATACTACTAAAAAGTATAATTCGAATGAAAAAATTTCGGAAGAACAAATCGAACAATTGAAGGAAATATTGAGATTAAGTCCTTCGTCAATCAACAGCCAGCCTTGGAAGTTTGTTTTTGTTTCAGAGGAAGCGACCAAACAGAAACTGGCAAGTATTTCTTATTTCAACGAACCCAAAATAAATGCAGCAAGCCATTTGGTAGTTTTTTATGCTATTAATGATATTCCAAAATTTGAGGCACAAATCAAACAACATTTGCCCGAAGGTGCTGTGGCTTATTACAATCAATTTCTAAAACCTTTGTCAGAAGCCGAAATAAAATCTTGGTTTCAGCATCAAGTTTATCTTTCATTAGGGTTTTTCCTTGCAGCTTGTGCAAGTCTTGACATCGATAGTACTCCAATGGAAGGTATCAATATTGAGGAATACCAAAAAGCATTGCCTTTGGATGCTTACAAACCTTTGTTTGCGGTGGCTATTGGTTACAGAGATAAGGAGGATGCCAACCAACCATCCGTAAAACCTAAATCAAGATTGCATCCAGAAACTGTTATTCAATCTATTGGATAACCTAAGATTTTTTTATTTTAGAATATTAGGACTTGAAGGATTTGGGATTGAAGATGCAGGCGAAAGCATAGAATGATTTTTTTCTTTGTGCAGTGGCAATTCCTTGCAGTTGCCACTGCACATTTTGATACAATAAAATTTACTCTTTAGTCAACTGATAGCATAAAACAACTACGCCTGATGCTAAAGGAATAGCACTAATTAAGCTTAGTTTTTGATGATGCTCCAACATATTGAAAATACTCAAGCCTTTATTAATCAGTACTGGCGTTACGAACAAATAAAACTCATCAATATGTCCACCAGCGATGAGTGAGGCTACAAAACTTGCTCCGCCATATACCAAAATATCTTTACCTTCTTGCCTTTTCAAATTTGCGATTTCCTCCGCCAGATTTCCTTTGGCTAAAGTAGTGTTTTTGCCAAAGGGAGTATCTAAGCTTTTAGTGAAAACCACTTTGGGAATATTCACCATCTTTTGGGCAAAATCATATTTATTATCCTCGGGCTTGAATCCTTCAAAATGTGGTATAAAAGCCTCAGACATCTTTCTCCCAATCAATAACGTATCAGAAGTATCCGCCAATTCATTGATTAATTGCCAACCTTTTTCGTCTGGATACCAAGACCAATTTTCGTTTCCATCGGGTGTTGCTACATATCCATCAACCGAAATTCTCATTTGTAATTTTAGTTTTCTCATGGCTTTGTGTTTTTTACAAATGTAGCTTGAAATGCTTTTGTTGCGGAGGTCGTCGATGCGTCAAACTAAGGGATAATTGCGACAAACTGATTATCAATCATTCAAAGAATTAATTCCCTGTACTTTTAATTGCTCAAGGTTATTTTTCATGGTCTGTACTTGTTCTGTTGGATGCCCTTGCCAATGCGAAACTTCGCCAATAATTCTGAATGGATAAACAGAACGATAAGATTTTGTAGGATTACCCGGGAATTTTTTATCCGTTAAATCTGGGTCATCTTCAATTGCTCCCGTAGGTTCTACTAAATAAATCCTTTCAGGTCCTTCGCCTAATGCCAATTCAGCTCCCCAAATGGCAGCATCTAAAGTAGCAGTCAAGAAAATGTACTTGGCATTTTTTCTTTGTCCATAGTTTGAATTAAAACCAACTTCAATCAAATCTCCAATTTTTAAATCTGCCTTTGTACCATGAAAGTACGTTTGAGCAAAAGGACTTGCCATTTTATTTTTGGGTTCGTTATTTTCTTTCTTTAGTTCCATATTTCATTCATCGCTGTCAATACAAGTTGATTGTATCTTTTGATTCCTCTATATCTTTTTCTGTATTTGCCAAAAATGTCCGAAAGGGTCTTTAATCGTTCCCTGAGGGTAGCCATATTCGTAATCTTCGGCTGGGCTAATTTCTGTTGCTCCTGCAAGGATTGCTTGCTTCATTACAGCATCTACATCTGGCACAAATAAACCTATGCAACAAGTACAAGCATTGTGTTTGTCTGGAGAAAAGAAATGAGAAGATGTAATTTCATGCACATGAAAAATAGCTCCATCAATACATAATTCTGCTACGTGAATACTTTCATCTTCGTTTCTAAAACATAGATTTTCTGTCGCACCAAAGGCATTTTTATAGAAAGAAATGTCTTTTATGCCGTTATTGATATAAAGTTCTGGAGCGAAAAAGGTTGTATTGGCTTTCATTGTTTAGTCTTGGTTAGTAGCCTTTTTTTGTTTTTTAATTTGCAATTCCAAAGCCATGATTGAAAATATACCAATAATCATAGGAAATTTCATGTCAGAGGTTGGAACACTATCATAGAATTTCTTTACTAAAAAATCTATTGTCAAAATTGAAAATAATAGCATAAGGATATTCCTAAGCCAGACCAAATGTTTTAATTGAAATTTCATATTTTTCTTTTTTTTGAAATAATTTATCATTGTTCAAAATCGTAATACTTCAGATTTATAAGCTTTTAAGAGTGTACTTTATATCTTCCTCGAATCATTGATAAAGAACCTATTTTCTACATAAATCACAAAAGCAATGCCAAGCGTATAAGCAATTAAGTCAATCCATTCAAACGATGTGCCTATGACCGTTCTGGCAAGTTTTGAATCTCCTAAACCAATTTTGTTGACAATATCCAAGTATTGCAAAACCTCAAGAGTAAAAGAAAAAGCTAAAACGGCAATGGCTGTTTTAAAAAAAGGAGTATTCAGAAAAGACTTTACAAAACAATAAACCAGTATCACCACTAAAAAGTCGCCAAAATACGGTCGAATGAACTGGTCATGGGCAAACATAGCAATCAGTACTTCGACGATAAATAAAAAGATGGCTATAAGAAAATAATTGAAGTTGAATTTCAGCATATTAGGCATGAGGTAAAGATTTATCAATAAAGTGGTTTAAACTTACATATTTTCCAATTAGGAGGCGAATAAATTTGCCTCCTAATTGGAAAATAAAGTTTTTGGGTATCCTTAAAATGATAAATGATTAAATAGATTCCATCCATACAAATACTTGATTATTTGTTGAATCTATGTATTCTTTTACAACAGGATTTTTTCTCTTTATATTAAGTCGCCAATTGGTTTCACGAATAAGTACTTTATCCTTTAAAACTTTCACCTCTTTTCCATTAAGCATCTCAAAAAAATAGTGCTTTTCATCCTCATTGATTGATATAATCAGTTTATTAAGTTCTTTATTGGTTAGTATGTCTCCGTAGATACTTAAAATAGTCACTATTAATGGAAACATCATTATTAAAATACGAGTAATAACTTCTTCATCTTGGTATCTCCAATAAAAGAAAAATAGAGAGGCTAAGTAAAATATTGGCCCTACATAAAACCAGATAGCATTCTGTTTTCTTAAATTTTTTATTACCCTAAGTATTTCAATCTGAAGTTCTCTTTTGTGCATCTCTATTTATTATTGTTTTGAGCTAATGAAAATTTTGGTAGAGCAATCAACGGAAAATTGAGGTTCAACAGCCCATCGCCATTTCAATAATTATCAATTTTGTCGATGTTTCTTCACTATTTTTTCTTTTCCCATTGATTCGAAGAAAATAACGACTCACACTAACCGCACTTGGATATTCAGTTGGGGATTTTATGGTAGAAATAAGTTGTGAATATTTTTCTTCACAATGTTTTTTTACATAGGCTTTTAGTTCGCTTATCTCAACGACTGGAAATTTTTCTAAATCTTTTTCTGAATAGCTATCACCGATGAATTGTCCTTTATCATTTGTTTTTAGTTTTTCCCACGTAGAATCATAATGCTTCCACTCTGTAAGGTCACAATGTGGCCCATCATCCATTACTGTAACACTCGTTTCATAGCGTTGTTCTATTGTGATGTTGGTCAATTGACTGCTAACGATTGTAATTTTTTGACCTTCAATGGTTTCGCCAAGGTCAGCGTAAAGATAAACAGTGTCCTTTTGTATTTGATTTAACTGCTTATCGTCGTCAAATAGAATCAAGCGATTGATTGAAATAGAAATGTCTTTAAATTTTATATCAGCAGTTGTGTCTTCCCAAACTTCATTCTTTTCTGAGAGAACATTCTCAATAATTGAATCTCGTTTATTTACAGAAATAGTACTATCATTATTGCTTGCCTTCTCTAATTTTTTGTTTGAATTTGTGTTGTTACACGACCAAATTAGTGCTGAAATCAAGAAAATAGCCAGTGTTTTAAATGTCTTCATCATGGATTTATTGAGATAGATGATAAAATATGATTATTTAGATACCTTCATTTTCTAAGGTAATTATTTATTGTTAAGCTTCAAAATTTAGTGAATACTCACCATCTACACAATTTACAATTCACAATATTGCTTGATAAAATAATTCAATTCTATTGTAGATGGTATGGCTATATATTTTCCTTTTGGAGTAATTAAAATTTTTGTTGGAAAACTACCGATAGCATAATCTTTTTCAATTTTCAGATTCGACATTGCTACTGGAAATGAAAAGTTTTTTTCTTTCATGTATTTCAATACTTTTTCTTCTGTATCTAAACAGGCAATGGTAAGTAACTGAATTTTATCTGGATTTTGAAGGATTGTGCTATCATAAAATTTTTGTAAGGCAGGATGTTCCTCTCTGCAAGGTGTACACCAAGTACCCCAAAAGTCAAGAAGTACCCATTTCCCAATTTGTTTTTTAATAGAAAAAAGCTTTTTGTCGCTTTGTATCAAGGTAAAACTTTTTGCATTTAAGGCACTCTTTTCAATAGATTCTTGCCAGAAAGTACTGAAAGCTTGTTTGTTGCCTTCCATTGATTGATAAAACTTTTCTAAGTTTTCTTTATAGACTGGATTTGAAAGAGCAATTTGTAGAAGTGTGTTTAAAACCTCTTTTTGACTTCTCGAATGATTCATCAAAAAATCTAAGTAATCAGCAGCATAGCTTTCTTTTCCTCCAAGATAATCTTTATCAAATAAGTAAGCATTTCGATTTTGTTTATCATTCAAATCAGGACTGAACTCAAAAGCTGTTTTTAGAAAGGCTTGTTTTTGGCTAATATTGTCCGTCGCTTGGGCTTGCAATTGATTGATATAAGCATATAAATATCTATGGGAAGCTCTCTTCCTAAAATCCATATTTGTAGTATTGGCAGAAATAAGCACTTGGCTATTTTTGATTTTCTCTTTTAGAAATAAAAGTAATTTCTGAGCAAAGGGTTTCAACTCTGAATGTTGGAAAAGCGTCTTATAAATCATCAAACCATAGCGACCAGTATTTCCTTGATGAAAATCTTTTTGCAAAGCATTTTGCTCAACAAAGGTTTTACTAAGTATGATTAACTGACTTTTATTTTGCTGATTGTCTTGTACTTTACTCCAAAGCAATAAAGCTTCAATGGGTTCAATAGTCCTCAAAACTTTATCGTCTGCAATTTTTTTTAAAAGAGCTTTATGTAACAATTTGATTTTAATCGCATGATTTTGTTTAACAGAATCTTTCAGATTAGTTAAATCACTATCGGTAAAAGTATCTGGGAAAGCATCAAAAATTATCATTTTCAACGTTCCACTTACTTGCTCAGGTTGGGAAAATATTAACTTGAAATAATGAAAAGCGGAATCTAAATTATTCTGTCTTCTCGAAAAATCATAATACTGTTTGTAGAGCGTAGCAGGCGATAATTTGGCAGTAGCATCCTGAGCTTTAGCATTTACAAAGAAGCAAATTAATAACAAAGACGTAGTGATGAACTTTTTCATAGAGGTTGTTTGAGGTTTTAATATGGTTAAATTACTCTTGTACTTACAGAGAATGTACTTGTTCTTTACTTGATTACTTCACTCTTTATATCACCAACTCTAAATGACCATTCCGAGTGTTTGTCAATATCTTGTCTTAACAACATATTGAGTTGTGCGGCATGATGTTGGGTATGGCGGAGGTTATAAAGTAGAATTTCTAAAATCGGGAAATCCATATCATTGGCTTCGTCTCCTTCTTTAAATCTTTCCTTTAATTTTTCATCAGTCAAAGAATGGACAATTTGTTTGCACTTTTCTCTGCTTTGTTGGAGATAGGCGACTATTTCTTGTTTGCTGTAAATTTTATCAGGAATTAAATCATCAATCGCTTCTTTGGGTCTTTCTTCTGGCTCTTTTTGTGTGAAAGAAAGTATTGGAGAAAAGTCACTTGGGGGAATGGTTAGATAATAATCTAAAAAAATCGTACTGTGAAAAGCAATATAATAAAAGCGTTTATGAGTGATAAAATAGTCGTCAGGAGAATTTGAGATAACATTGATAAGCATATCAATACTTGCTCCAAACTGATTCCATAATATTTCTTTGATTGATTTGTCCATATTTTATCATGTTGAATGTTATTGCAGTCAGAGAAGCATTGATTTGTAGGGCTATTGAAAAACACTTAGACCAGCGAGAGAAACCTCTGTTGATGGTTATATTTTCTTGTATATTACCAAACTTTCCACCAAGGTTTCTTTGTCTCAACCTTTGAGTTTTTCTTTGTTTCAAGGTTCATTTTTATCTCAGTAATTGATTTGTCCAGCCATAATTCATACCATTCTAAAAAGTGAATTCTGCCTTTTTCGCCAAGCTGAACGATGGGATATATTCCTCCATCATTTCCTCTGTCGTCTGTCCAAATATTTCCATACTCTTGTCCATTGACGACTAAGTTTAAACTTATTCCGCAACCATAATTACAAATTGCAATAACGCCATTCATCTGTTCGATGTCAAAGTATAAATCTGTAAATTCTTCGTATTGTCTATCGTTTTCCTCTTGATTTTCATCTTCACTTAAAGTGGGTTCAAATTCCATATTCCACGCTTCAGTGTGTAAAAAAGGCTTACTTGGGTCTAACAAACTGTCATTATGCAGATAGTCCAAATCGTCAAAAAGAGTATTTTCAAGAGGTTCAAGTCCATAGAAAGGACCCGCACCGCCATTTCCAAGAATCGTTAAAAATGCGACATATTCGCTTGGTAAAGTAATTTTATGTTTTGTTTCAAACTGTTTTATGGTGTCTATTTGAACAATGGGATTAAGCATATACCTGTGCTTTTCAGAACCAAAAACCTCAAAATTAGTGTCCAATTGTCGTAGCTGATCAAGCTTATTCTTTATATTGTCTAACTGATTGTTCATTACTAAGGTATCCTTATAATAGGGTTGTTAAAGAATAAAGCTTAAAATTTTGCTTACATACTTGTTGTTGGTCTTGGCGACCCCGTGAAAAAAATCAACAATCACTAATTAGCCACAAAATTTAATAAAGTATTTAGTTAATAAATAAAATCGACAGCCAAATTGTCAACACAAACAAGTGAATAAAAAATGATAGTCTTTTCTGTTCGTTGAAGTAATATGTCGAAATCCCATTAATAATAGACAAAACAAAACTTATGGGTCCTAACAGAAAGAAGGATAATAAATCTAAATTAGGAGTGCATACTCCCGACTTAAATTGTCCTGATTTATTTATTATTATAATTGTCATCACTGAAATGAAATAAAACAGCGAAGTCAATATTGAATTTTTCTTTTCTGTTGTCATTGTGCTTATTTGTAGAGTCAAATTTTCCTTTATGGTATCGATAATTGACGTGTTACTTACGCAAGTGTTGTTGGCGGAAAAATACAAACAAAGGCAAAATTAAGACTGTTTTACTTACTCAACTTATTTATCACTTTACTGTGTAAGCTTACAATATTTTTAAGTGCTTGAAGTTCACCCTCTTTAAAATCTCGCTTTGGAACTACATTAGCAACTTGTTGATTTTGCCAAATCAATATCCAATCTTTATTCTCTGTTACACTATAAATTTTGTCCCAAGTCGATTTAGCCTCGAACGATTCGCCTGTCACTTTAATATTTTCCCTATCAAATTCATAGTTTATCCTTTCACTTATTCGTCCATTGGATTTATAGTTTTTTTTAGCACTAAAGTAAACCGAAATGGCTTGCCCAACAGTCAAGAATAGTCCGAGCAACAATTGAACCCAAGGAAATTCCTTGAATGAATCAAAAGTAAAAAGAAGTGAAATCAACATGAAAATACCAATACCTGTCATTAGCTTAAATCTCCATTTCCGATACAATAAATGATAGTTAATCTTTACATAGTCTTCAATACTAAGTTTAGTTGTTAAAATAATCTTGTCCATCTGTTTATATACTGTATTTGGTTTAATATTGGTCGTTAATCAAAAACCTTTCATCCGCTAAAATATCAAATTAAAAACAAACCATATCTTTCAAACTACACTTTTCTCCCAAAAACTTATTATACGGTAATTTCTTTTGCTAAAGGCACTTTTAGCTCATCGTCAATATAGAAAGTGTGGGAGTAAGGAACTATTGGCAAATAAAAAAAGCGTCAGACAAAGTGTTTACTTCGCCTGACGCAAGTGGTTTTCTTTTTCCTTTCTTAGCCTGTTATTCTTTTGTCTTTTGTAGCGTATTGGGCATATACAAGCAATGCTCCGATTACCATTAAGTTTCTAAATATGTTTAACATATCGTTTTCGTAGGTGGCGGCTCTTGGTATGTGTACGATAAAAATCATCAATAATACATACAATGCCATTAGTAAGGTTGCCAATTTGTCGTACTTGCCAATTAAACAACTGATGATGTAGGCAAGAATTAACACGCCTGTAAAGTAATTCCAAAATAGTGGTGCTGGCAACCATGTGGGAATAAAACTTGCACCAACTTCTGGCATTCCAAAATGAAGTCCGACATACAGTAAGAACGACAATGGAAAAAGGTAACGTCCGAAGGTTAATATTTTGTCCATAGTCATTTTATGAATTAGTTGGGAAAGGTATAAGTGGTCTGATTTCAACGGAACTATTGGGGTACTTTAAAATAGGGCAGGTTTTGCTCCATTCTTGTACTTCTTCTAAAGTATCAGTTTTGCAAATAAGAAAACCTGCTACTAAAACACTGTTTGATTCTTTGTAGGGTTGTCCTGTGCTGATACCTTCGTTGTTTACGATAGAGGCTTGATAATGAATAGGAGCAGTACTTATTAATTTGCCTTGCATAGCGATATTGCCAATCCATGATTGCCATTTGGGCATATCTTCTGCCATGTCTTGAGAGGTCGTCAAGTAGCTGTTTTCAGCACTTGCATTACGGAATAATAAAAGGTACTCTGTCATTGTTAAGGAAGTTTAATTGTGAATGATGATGCAAAATTGCAAGTCACAATTTCATTCAACGATGACAAAAGTCGATAATTTAGAGTTTGGCTTTCAGTCTGCTAAAAACATCTTTATTAATGCCCAAATACGAAGCAATGAGTTTACTTGAGAGCCTCGTCATGAGTGTTGGTCGGTTTTGCATCAACCATTTGATTCGGTCTAAGGCAGCCAGTGAAACAAAAGTATTGATACGATAAACGGAATTTGCGTAAGAAGCTTCAAGAATTTGTCTATATACTTTATCAAACTGCGGTACGGTTTCCATCATTTCTTGAAATCCTTTTCTGTCAATTGCCCAAAGCTGTGAAGGCTCAACCGAACGAATATTTTCATTGGCGACTTGTCCGCTACCAAAACTAATTAAGTCGCTACACCAATTATCTTCAATGACAATATCACGAGTGGTTTCATTCATTTCATGGTCATATACATACACCTGCAAACAACCTTTTGCAATGAAATACACATATTTACAAACCTCGCCTTGTGTCAGAAGTTGTTCATTTCTTTTAGTGACAACGGGTTTGAATTTCGTTAAAACAAGGTCTAATTGGTCAATATCATCACCCAGACGTTGGATGATGTGGTTTTTTAATAGCTCTATCATGTCAGCTAAAGTTCAGCATGGTTTTGATGTATTATTCAACAGTTACTATAAACATACAAAATTTTGCTATCAGATAAGTGTCATTGATAAAGCTTTATACTAAATACTATTACCAAACTTTGTCTTGTTCAATCATTACTCCTTTGATAATGTAGGCTTGAACAGCATTTTCAATTTCAGCTTTTGGCATGTAAGTAGATGCCACCGTAATAAAATCGTTTACAGTCAACAATTGTTTTTTCTGTTCTGCCAAAGCTTTAAGGTCTCGTAAAAAATCTTGATAGCTTTTGGTTGACTTACTTTCTTCTTTGATTCTTTTATTGAGAAAAGCCGCAAACAAAGCACCTCGATGATAGGGAATTTTTTCGTAATGATGATTTTCCCAGAAGTGTTTTAGAATGTCTTCGTTGGCGGTATTTTTTACAGGATTATTGGCTAATTGCTGATAAGTATCTTTTACCATTTTGTCTAATTTTTCAGCAGAGAAAATCCCAGCTTTTGCCAATAAGTACCAAGTAGTATAATCAGTAAAACCTTCATCAAACCATTGGTGATTTTCGCCCATTGATACATAGCCTGCCCCAATATAGCGGTGCATAATTTCATGCGAAATCGTAGTGACTACTTCTTCATTCGCCAAAATGGTATCGCCAGAATACTTTACATGAAATCCTGAATTGAAAGCCGTTCCTGAAATATTATGGTACTTAATATCAAGAAAAGGAGAGGCAACTAAAGAGTAATAAGTGCCGTTGAGATTGCCCCAAAAATTATTCATCGCAGGAAGAAATTTATCAAAGTAATTCATAAAACGCTTGAGGTTATACGGATTCTTCTCGTTGATGCGTAGCACTACATAATTTTGAATACCTGCCATTTTTCTTTTGACAATGTGGAGGTCAGATGCACCCGTTACCAAAGCATTCATGCCATCCGAGAATTTAATGATTACGCTTTTGCCTGCTTTTAACTGTGGAGCAAAACTAAAGTACATCGGGAAAGCAGGTTTTTTTGCCAATGTTACCGACATCGTCATCTTTTCCCGAAGCTTTTCTTCTATTTGAGGATTCAGAAAGAGAGAATGCGAAAGAGAAAAAAAGTAATGCTCTGTAATAATTGGACGAAACATTTCGCCTCTTACTCTTTGTTCGGCTTTATGCGTATCAATAATATCATATTGAATCTGAATAGCAGTTTGGTTGGGATGATAAAAAGTAATCTGACTTTTTACAGCATCTATTTTAAACTTTACCGAAGATTGAACATTTTTCAAACCTTTCATTAGGTCTTTCATACCGCCATAATACTCATTTCCATACTGAAAAACGGTACTATCAGAACTAACTGGACGATACACTAAAGAAACGTGCATGATTTTGGGCTTTATATCAAAGCGATACGCTAAATCTACATTCGCCAAAGTTTTTGAAATAAAAGAGCTGATAAGTAAGAAGACAATAAGAGTAAAGATATTTTTCATCAATGATGTTGTTTGTTGCAATGAAGGAATTTTACGAGAGTGTAAATGTAAGAAGAGGCATCTGAAAAAACTTAAATTCAATATTATTTTGTGTAGATTTTGACGCTGAAAAGAAAGAGGGGAGAAGGCTTACTCAAGGCAAGTATAGCAATTGTTAATCTTCTTTTGATAAGGAGTTTGGCTTGGGTGTTAGTTGGGATTATTTTAACTTGCCAAGTTAAGTTTAGTTTGAATGTCTATTTTTTTTGTCTTTTTTTATTTTGTCAAAATATGCTTTGAACGATTCAAATATTTGCGAGTAACAGGTAGTTTTTGTTGAAAAATCCCCTTTTTGATATAGTTGCAAATGAAGTTTAGGCAATTTCTTAAAACGCCTTAAACGAAGTCTATCAATCTTTTTGGGTGAAATAAAATCGTATGTTCCATGATACATCATCAAAACTTCAATTGTATCACAACTATTGTCAATTTGTAAAGTAGTCGCTTCCATACCCACAGCACGAAAAATTAATTTATCAATATCATGCGAGATTTTTATCTTAAATCTTCCTTCAATATCTGTTTCTCCTATTCGTAAAGTGTCTGAAATTTGAATCCAAACGCCTGGTAAAGTTTCTAAGTCTTCTGTATAGACACGCCCTACAATAGTTCGAGTTTGTCCACAAAGTCGAAAAGATAAAAATGTCAAAACTGAGAAGAGAAGTATTGATATTTTCATATTTCTGAAATGGCTTTCGAGGTTTTGCTTAGTACTTGTACCAGTGAGTGCAGTCAGAGAAGCATTTATTTTTGGAGCTATTGAAAAAACACCTCGACTAGCGAGGGTTCTAAAGTTTATTGATTTCGCTTTCAGAAAGTCCAGTAAGCTTTATTATGTCTGCTGTCGAAAGTCCCATTTGCTTGGCAGATTTCGCAACCTCCATACTTCTTTCTAATTTTCCCTCAAGCTTTCCTTCTAATTTTCCCTCTACTTTCCCTTCGTCAAAAGCTGTATTGACTGCATATTCATAAACTGCTTTATTGTCTCGAAAAACCTTCAAACTTTGTTCATAATCATGGCGTTCGGCTTCGCTATACTTGGCTATTTCTGCTTTTTCAAAAGCTTGAATAAAAACTTCGTCCTTGAAGACTTCTGGAATACTCTGAAAGTCCTCCAAGTGCTTGATGAAGTATAGCCATTTATCTAATCGATTGGCAAGGTCTGTTTCCGATTTTACAAAATGAGGCATTTCTAAGTAAACAAATTTCAACTTTTCATAAAATACTTTATTGTTTTGGTCTTTAAGCTGTACTGTGTGAATTACTTCTCCCTCTCCGTTAGTAACTTTTTCTTCAAACTTAAAATCCAGAATACCAACACAATAGACATATTTAAGTTTGTAATTCCATTCACCTCTTTCGGCTTGTTCTTGAATAGGAAAAGTTGAATAGTAAACGGTTCTGTCTTTAAAATAATTTTGCTTTGCCTTTTGCAGTTCCACAATTATTTTTTCGCCTAAATTATTCTCGCAATAGATGTCGTAAATGGCTTTTCTGTCTTCCTCCGTTCTGCCCATTTGGTCTTTGTCTTTGAAGGTCAAGTCCACTATGTTGCTTTCTGGCAAAAGGCTCTTTAGGAAGTCAATGAGCAAAGGCTTACTGGCTTCTTCTCCGAAGATTTTCTTAAATCCGAAGTCGGTAAAGGGATTTATATATTTTGCTTTCATCATTTGTGTCTAAATGTATTAGACAAATTTAAACAAATTTTGTTGATGTCAGATTGATTTCCCAGTCCAATTTTGTACGGTCATAGCTTGCATTAGACCCAATAGTTTCGGAGTATAAAGCAGTTTAGTAACCTACTGGTTCAAGCCTGTGGCTTGGACATATAGACTATTTCTTTTCAAAAGAAATCTTTATAAGTGTAAGTGACGCTTTGCTTAACACTTGAACCAGTTTGTGGGTCTAAGTTAAAAAACACACAGACCACCAGTGAAGAGAGTATCATTTTAACGCTCACGACTATCAAATGAATACTCTTGAGCATCGTTTTAATACTTAGGAGTACTGTTTTGATGCTCACGAGTATCAAATGAGTACTATTGAGGATCATTTTAATCCTTATGAGAACTATTTTGACTCTCACGAGTATCAATTGAATACTCAGGATTATCGTTTTAATACTTACGAGTATAATTTTAATGCTCATAAGTACTATTTCAGTATTCATGAGCATTAAAACAATACTCTTTAATATCGTGTCCAAGTAACGCTTTGCTTAATACTCGAACGAGTTAGGTTAAGGAATCACTTCAATCTTTGTCAATTCAAAAGATTCTCCTCCACTATCATCAACGCCAAAAGAAGGTCTCAAATTTCCACTAAATTTAATTTTTAGTCCTTCTTTTTGAAAGCACTCGGGTAAATTAAAAGCTCTGATAACTCTGAATGTATAAACCCTGCCATCTTCTTTGAGTCCACTCCAAGGCTTATCTACGGTTATATTTTTACCATTATTATTATCAACAATTCCAGTATAGTTGTCTAAGTATTTTAAAATCCTCACAGTTAATGTGTCATTATTATCATTACATTTTATAGGATAGATATTGTTGTGTAATCGGCAGTAAGTCCAATCTACTTTTTCTAATACAATATTTGTACAAGCAGGTTGAAAAGCAACGTCATTATTTTTGCAAGCAATTAGTACTCCCACTAATATAACTGCGAAAAGTAGTGTTCTCATCGTTATTTTATTTGTTAAGTATGATTGTCTGTTTTTTTATTGTTCTTCTCACTGGTTAACGTACTGGTTCAAGCCTGTGGCTTGGACTTTTAGACTGTTTCTTTTCAAAAGAAATCTTTATAAATCCAAGTAACGCTTTGTTTAATAATTGAAGCAGTTAGTACAGTCAGAGAAGCATTTATTTGTGGGTCTAAGTGAAAAAACACTAGAGCAGCGAGGGAGGGGATGTATTATTGTCTACCATTTAGGTCGTCTTTGATATCGTCAGGAAAGTCAAAAGGCTCATCAATGTCGGGCATTATTACTAGTTCTATTGTTGAAGAAGAAACATTTTGTATAATAATATTTGTATTACCTGAATTTTCAATTGCCTCTTCAATTTCATTGTCAGAATAACCTAAATTTTTAAGATGAGCAATAATTATTGAGTCATCTATATTTGGATTTACCTTTTTAAAGTTCTTAATGATTGAAGAAATGTTTTCCATTATTAATTTGATTTATGATTAAAATTTGTTCGCAAGTAGTTTGCTAATTTTTCTTTTGCTTGAGCTACCATCTCCTTGTTTTCACCGATTATTATCTCCTCGCTAAAGCTTAACCCTTTTGTTAAAGTGTTTTTTAAATCAAAAGCTTTTTCGAACGCTTGCTCATTTGTAATCTTCTCAAATTTATAGCTTAACCAAAGCTTTTCATACTCTACATTGAGTGTTTGAAGTAAAAAATATTTTTCATTTAATTCTTTTGCATATTTAGTGTAATTCAAATAAGGTTTAATTAGAGAAACAATTTGAGAAATAGCAACAAGTGTTGCCCAAAGCCATTTAAGGTAGTCTAACTTCCAAATAGCCCAAGCTGATATTGATGTAGATGTAATTATCACAAGAAAAATATTAATAGCCTTTTCTCTCTTCTGGAATTTTTCAAGCAAAAGATTTATATAAAACTCTTTAAATTTTGAGTTTTGCATTTGATTCCAAATTAGTCTATACGTTTCTTCTCGTGAAATTTGCATGTCATTAAATATATCCGCTAACTAACTCATATGCGGAAGTCCTGTCGTACTTTTTATATTTTTAATATATAAAATTATTTATTCACTAAAGTATCAAATTAAAAACAAACTTTATATCTGAAACTACACTTTTCTCCTAAAAACTTATTATACGGTAATTTTTGTGGTAAAATCAATTAGAAGGTCTTCCTAAAAATAAAATTCCACTTAGCGGGCGAATTCATTCGTCTGCTAAGTGGAAAAATTTGATTCCTAATAACTACCTATTCCGTAATAATATCAATTTCAGCATAACCTACTGTCTGATTGTCGTCGGTATTTTTCAAAGCTCTTAATTTTATATAGCGTGCTTTGCTTGGGCTAAAGGTTTTTGTTTGCCACAAAGGGTTGTTCTTGATATTTGAAAACTCGCCTTCATCTACTTGTTTCCAATCGTTACCATTTTCTGAGATAAAGAAACTATAATTACTGATAATCCCCGAACCCCACCAATGTTGGTCTGGCAAGTATTTAAACCCGCTGATTTTTAGGGTTCTTCCCAAATCAATCACAAGGTCTATCGGCAGTTTTAGCGTGTTTTTCTGATACCATTGTGTATCTGTATTTCCATCCAACAGGCTATTAGCTTCTTTGTCTTCTATCCCAACAATTTTCCAAGTTCTTTTTGAAACATCAAATTTTGCTTCTGTCAGCGTACTGGTCTTTTTACTTTTAGGGTCGTAGCTAATACATTTTAGGAGTACTTTGCCATCGTCTGTTTTGATAGGCTCAGTATATTGATTTGATTTTAAGGTTGGCATACTTCCATCCAACGTATAAAAAATTTGCGATTCCATGTCTGCTGGAATAATGCGAACATCTCCCGAACGCTCACGCATGGCTACGGGAGGGACTAATATTTGCGGAGCGTCGTAAATGCCAATATTTGAAATCAATGGACAAGCTTTGGCATCTGTTATGTTCAAACGCAGTTTGGTCGCTTTAACCGTCTTGAAACGTAAAATGCGTTTATAACCGATGGTAGTTTCTTTGGCGATTTCCTCCCACTGATTGTTTACGAAGGCTTCTAAAGTAAAGGCTTTTACTCTTTGTCCTAATGGGATATACTCCTGTACCAAAAAGCGATTGAAGGTGACAGGTCTTGCAAAATTGAAGGTTAAACTACCCGTTTTTACTTCATCGTCGGTTGTCCAATAGCTTTCATTGCTTACATCAATGGTTTTATTTGCTCCAAATTTTGGGTCATTCCCACGTACATTTGAGGCTACTACTTTTGAGTTTTTGATAAGGTTTATCGCAAACGCCGTTTTTACAGCTTTACCAAAATCAAGTACCGCTTTTTCGTCAAAAGGGTGAATCAAACCATTGGGCATGATGGGGAAGTTCAATAGCAAAGTAGCATTTCTACCGATAGAATTATAATAAGTATCCATCAATTGTGGCAAAGTTTTTACTTGGCTATCTTCTTTTGGATGATAAAACCATTCGGGTCTGATAGAAGTATTTACTTCGCCCGGTACCCAAGCATTGCCATTTTCTACGCCATAACGAAGCATTTCTTCAGGAACGTCGCCTTTGTCGTTCAATAAACTCCAATTGGTTTCGCCAATATAACCTGCTTCTGTTCCTACCCAACGAAGGTCAGCTCTGTCGCCACCATCGTTCCAGATTACGATATTTGGTTGTAAAGAACGAACAAGTTTATACGTGTTTTCCCAATCATAATAAGTGGTGCGGTCAATTTTGCGGGTTTCATTTGCTCCTCCGTAATAGCCAGAACCACCATTTGCACCGTCGAACCATACTTCAAAGATTTCTCCGTAGTTGGTCAAAAGTTCACGCAATTGATTTCTGAAATAAGTAATGTATTCAGGTTTTCCATAGTCTGGATGATTTCTGTCCCACGGCGATAGATAAATACCCAGCTTTAAGCCGTATTCTTTACAAGCATTCGCCATTTCACGCACGATGTCGCCTTTCCCATTTTTCCAAGGACTGTTTTTTATGGAGTACTCAGTATATTTTGATGGCCAAAGACAAAACCCACTGTGGTGTTTGGCGGTAAGAATAATGCCTTTCATGCCTGCGGCTTTGCAGATTCTTGCCCACTGGCGACAATCTAATTTTTCTGGATTAAATATTTTTGGGTCTTCGTCGCCTCTTCCCCAAGACATATCTGTATAAGTATTCACCGACAAATGCACAAAAGCATAATACTCCATTTGTTGCCAACGCAATTGATTTTTACTTGGAACAGGCAAAAGTAGGTTAGGGGCTTTTACTTGTGCCAATGTGGAAATACTTGCATTCGTAAAAATGAAGAATGCCAAAATCAAATTTTTAAGATTCATAAATGTTAGATTTGAGTTATTTTTAATAAATGTTTTAAGTTTTGTTTCACCAAATAACCTTTCGTTTTAAAGTAAAATTAGATAGAAAATACTGGTGAAAAATTATTTTTTTCTGCAAGTAGAAGTAGAGGTAAAGCCTTCTATTGACGATTTTGAGTTCCGTAACCGCAAGGGTTTAGGGCTACCTTAAATGAGTATTTTAAGCAATATTGGAGAAATCAATTGAGTTTTTTGTACCGTGTTATGTTAAAAATATCAAAATGATAGATAAGAAGCGTTCAAAAATGGCGTTAAATCAAATAGAAGCTTGTAAATTCGGCATTAGACTTTTTAAAATACCCATTATTTATCAACATGAAAAAACTTTATACTTTACTGATTTTGATATTTTGTTCCTCTCACCTTTTTGCCCAACATCGCATCGAACTAACGATTAGGGGCTTAAAAGATTCTACTTTGTACTTGGTACATCATTACGAAAACTCTTTTCTTTCACAAGACACCGCTCGCTTGGATGCCAAAGGGAAGGCTATTTTTCAAGGGAAGCAAAATTTACCTGCTGGTTTTTATGTAGTGGCATTGGGCAGAAATCGTTTGTTCGATTTAGTACTGAACGACCAAAAGTTTTCTATGACAACCGACACGGCAGATTATACCAATCATTTGAGTATTGTAGGCTCTGCGGAGGCAATTCTTTTTCAAGAATTTGTAAAGACGACCAATCTAAAAGCCCAAAAACTAAAAGGAGCTTCGCCCGAACAAAAACAGAAGATCTATGCTGAATTGGAACAGTACCAAAAAGAATATGCGGAGGCTCATAAAGGTACTTTTACGGGAAATATTCTTAAAGCAGGTTTAGACATTGAAACGCCAGCACTACCCGCCAACCCGACGATGGCAGATACTCTGAAACTCTCGGATTATTACTTCAAACATTATTGGGACAATATCAATTTGGGTGATGAAAGAATGTTGAGAACCCCTTTCTTGGGTGATAGATTAGATTCCTATTTGAAAAATATTGTTTATTACGAACCTGATACAATTATTCAAATTGCTGATGCTTTAATCCAAAAAACACCCAGAAGGACCGATTTACGCAAATATATGGTTGGGAAGTTTGCCCAGAAATTTATTGCCAGCGACATCATGGGGCGTGAAGGCGTTTATATTCATGTAGTTGAAAAGTATATGCTCACCGACCCAGAGTCGGGTTGGGATACTTCTTCACTTAGAAGAAACAAAGAGTACATTGCATTAATGAAACCTGTGTTGATTGGAAACAAAATTCCAAACATGAGTTTGACAGATACTTTGGATAATTTTACGCCCTTGTACGGAGTAAAAGCTCCTTACACAATGGTTATGATTTATGACCCAGAATGTCATCATTGTCAGGAAAAAACCAGAGAATTATTAGCAGCTTATCCAAAACTATCAGCCAAGGGCGTAAAAGTGTATATGGCTTGCGGTACAAGAGACAAACAAAAGTGGTTGAATTTTATCAAAGAGTACAAAACCAATGCCTTTATCAATGTTTTTGATTCGATGAATTTAGTAGATTTTAGAAGTCAGTTCAACACAACGATTTATCCAAACATCTTCTTTTTGGACAAGGATAAAAAAATACTTGCCAATAAAAAATTGGATATTGAGCAGTATTTGAAAATTATTGAAGTAAATGAAAAGGGGAAGAAGTAGGATGGTTTTAGTTTAGTCAACTTTTAAAAGTTGACTAAACTAAGATTTGAATAATAGCAAATTAAATAATTTATTTAGACCCTCATGTAAGTTTTTTTACCGTCAAACATAAACATATCATACTTGTTCTTTTTTGCTATCGCTTCTTTATAATATTTTTCATATCCTGCATTCGTCATTAGGTCTATTTGATAATAATGCTTCCCATAATTGTAAGCATTTTTCTCAAGCTTACTTACAAAAACATGAGAAAAATCAGTGTTTTTATATTGGTTTAGTACCGAGTTGCTTACTCTTTTATTGTCAATCCAAACACCATACATTTTTGCATTTTTCCAAGCTTCTATTTGTTCTTGTGTTGGTGTATTTTTCTTGAGTGGTGGTAGGGTTGGTACAAATATGATAGTTTGTTTGGCTTGTTGCTCTTGGTTCATAGCCAGAAAAATGGAATATAACTTTTCCCTTTCTGCATCAGTAAATTTGTATATAAGGATAGTGCCATTTTTATTCTTTTTGCTATCAACAATTTTTGCGTATTCATCCATCAAAGCTTGCGAAGCTTCTTCACTATTGGCTGGTGTAAGGTTTTGTTTCGCTGTTGGAACAGATGGAGTAGGTGCTTGTGCTAATGATTTTGTGCTTAAAGCAAAAACCGTTAGTGCCAATACTGGAACAAGAGCCATTTGTCGGCAGAAAGCATTCAGAGGAGATTTTGTTTTAGTCATCATGATTAAACGTTGTTTAGTTATAAGAAAATTAAATGAACTTGATAGATGAAACGCTTGGCTTTTACTGGCTTTTGCAATCAGTAAATATTGGTAATTTGTTACATTGGCACAGGCATTAATCACAGCCTCGTCTGCTAAAAATTCATGATTCAATTGAATTGCTTTTTTATAGAGATACATAAATGGATTAAACCAAAAAAATACTTGAAGTAGCTCTACGAATAGGATGTCAAAAGAATGTTTTTGCATAATATGGGCATATTCATGTATCAGTATCTCTTTTTCAATAGCTCCATTTTTGAACATTTTTTGATTGACGAACAAGTATTTCAAAAAACTGTAAGGATTTATTTCTTCGTTGATTAAAACGATTGTCAATTGATTCTCTTCAAGTGTTTCGCTAAGTCGAACTTTTATCAGAATTCGATAAAGATTTATCAGAAAACGAAATAGAAGTACACCGCTTACTAATGCGTACATCGTCAGTAATAAGATAAAAGCATAATCTCTACTTTCGGTATCGGCTATTACAGGCGAAATAGGTTGGTTTACCAAAAAGTTTGTTTGAACAATTTCATTGTTTGAAATAGTAGTAATAGGTATAGTACTATTAAAAGTGATGGAAGGAATCACAAAGGGGATCAACAGGCTTAGTAATAAATAAGCCCGATTGAAACGATGGATTTTTTCCTTTTCAAGCAGGAGTTTAAAGGTTAAAATAAATACTGCCGAACCGAGGATTACTTTGATGAGGTAGAGTATCATTGTTCTTTGCGTTTGATTTCTTGTTCAACGATTTTCTTTAAATCTTCCAATTCTGATGAGGTCAAATCTGTGGAAGTAGTAAAAAACGAAGCAAATTGAAGAGGAGAGTTGTTGAAAAAGTTTTCAATAATCCCTTTTACTTGCTCACCGAAATAGTCAGACTTTTTAACTAAAGCATAATATTCCCTTGAGTTGCCAAATAGTTGATAAGCCACAAAACCTTTGTCTTGCATTCTTTTTAATAAGGTTGCTATCGTTGTAGTAGCGGGTTTGGGGTCTGGATAACTGTCAATCAAGTCTTTCATAAAAACTTTTTCATGTTTCCAGATTACTTCCATGAGTTGTTCTTCTGCTTTTGATAATTGCATATTCTACATTTGTTTTGTTTGCTCTACAAATGTAGAATAAAAATTGAAATAAAAAAACATTTAATATAAAAATATTAGTCTAAATGTGTGAAAGTTGGGATTTTAGTAAAGCATTTTGCTTAAAAACTGGAAGTACTTGATAATAGAAAATTCTGAATAAGAGCTAAAACAGACTAATTATACAAAGCCTTGTTGACTAAAACCAGCAGGATGATTACGATAATGGTAGCAAGCATGTACTTGATAAACATTTCTTTTTCTTCCAGCATTTGTTTCTTTTCAAGCTGTATTTTGTTTTCTTGCTGTTTTTGTTTGAAGTAAAGTACATCAATCTTTTTTTGCATGGATTCATTAAAAATGCTATCGCTATAAACTTTGTTCATCAATAAATAGTGATACGCATTTTTGAAATCGCCAACGGCAGAGTATGATTCATGTAAAATTTTTAAAGCACGTTCTATGTCCCACTTGGTATTGGTTTTCTGAGATAACAAAAGTCCTTTTTGGCTGTTTTCAATGGCTTCTTTAAATTTCTTTTGCTGATAATAACATTTTGCCAAACCTGTAAAAGCAAAGCTATTTTCCCAATCGTTCTGATATTGGCTATTCTGCAAAACAGATTTGTAAGAAGAAATAGCTGTATCAACTTTTCCTTGTTCTAAGTAACAATCGCCAAGGTGATTATCAGCCATTGCTATTAACTGTTGGGAATTTACTTGGTTACTAATGGTTTTTGAAATTACAAAATAATGAATAGCACTGTCGAGTTTACTGGCTTGGAAGTAAGTCAAACCCAGATTGATATAATTAGCCGAAAGTCTATCTAAACGATTGATACTCTTGTTGATACTCACGGCTTTGTATAGTTCTTTGAGTGCCAAATTAGTCTTTTTTTGTGCTAAATAAATTAGACCTACTATATTATACGCATTAGCCATCCCAGCTTTGTCGTTTTGTTGCGTACAGATATTTAATGACATCAAAATGAATTTCAAAGAAAGGTCGTAATTACTTTTGGTATAATGTCTTTTGGCAATATTGGCATAAGCCGTGGCGATTCCTTTATGATACTGTAATGATTGGGCTAAATCAAGGGCTTTATTGGCAAAAATAATAGAGCTATCAGAAGTATTTTCGATATACTCTGTGCTGATTGAATTTAGTACGTTTACGATAGAAGTATCGGACTTTGGATTTTTGGCATGCTTGTACGCTTCCCATTTTGCAAGGAGAATATCAAGTTTTTTTTGTTGCCCAAAAACAGAGGATGATATAAATAATATTATGAATGCAAGAAGTTTATAAGACATTCTATGTATGTACATTTATTAAATTTAAAGATACTACATTCACTATATTATACAAAAACAAATCAGAAAATCCTCTATGATTCAGGACAGATAGATAGGCTGTTCGGCAATAAATTGCCAAGGATTGGGAAGAGACACGAAAACAAGGAATTATTTAGTTGAAGAAATAAATAAGGGTATCCAATGTTATTTGTTTTATTTTGGATACCCTTTACTTAGGCAAATTGAAATAAATACAAAAAGGTTAGGTATGTTATGAAGAAGGTTTTAACATCATCAAAACTGTACTCGTTATTCGTATTATCTGGTTTCAATCATATATGTGTGTATATGGTTTCGACTTGAAAATATCTTTGAAGTTAGCTTTTCTCGAAAAGATAAAAATAAAAAAGCTAACGAATTGACTAAATCTAAGGTTGAAATGAACATTTACAGCTCTGGATTTTCAATCCATTTTTTAAAATCGCTCACTCTTAGGCGACTAACGATGATTTTCTCTGCACTTTCTACCGTTAAATTGATAATAACTTTTCGGTTGAAAAAGGGTTCTATGTCCTTTATCGCTTTTCTGTTGACAATCATTTGGCGGTTGATTCTGAAAAAAATAGAAGGATTGATACTCAGCTCTATTTCATCCAAAGGCTTGAAAATAGATACTTTTTCGCCATTGAATTGTATGGCATATACATGTTCATTTTTAAGAATGAAAATAGCAATGTCTGCAACAAAAACAGGAATCAGTTTCTCCCGTGACTCAACGATAAAGGCTTGTTGATAGGTTTTAGGTTTGGTCTGTCGAACTTCCAGTAAATCGTTAATTTTAGAAAGACTGAGTTTAATAAACCCTATTTTATCTAAAGCAGCGTTAATGTCTTTTTGTTGAAAAGGTTTCAAAATATAATCAATGCCATTGTTTTTGAAGGCTTTTAGCATATAATTATCATAAGCAGTACAAAAAATGACAGGTTTGGTTACGGTGATTTGTTTGAAAATCTCGAAACTTTCGCCATCTGCCAAAAGTATATCCATAAAAATCAAGTCTATTTTTTCTTGATTTTTAGTCAAATACTGAACAGAACTACTAATACTTTGACAAATATTTACCACCAAACAGTGTTCTTGTTCCTCAATCATTTCTTTTAATAAAGATGCCGTTTTGTTTTCATCTTCAATAATTAAAATATTCATCTTTATAAAAGTTTAATAGTAACAGAATAAAACTGATGATTATGTTCGATTGACAAACCATCGTTGACTCCTAATAATTCGTATCGGCGTTTTAGATTGGCTAAACCTTTTCCCGTTGAATCTTCATTTCTGATTTTTAACTGTAAATTATTTCTGACGCACAAATAGCTTTTCCCTTTTTGAAATACAGTGATGTGTAGCGGTTTTTCGTCTGAAACGATATTATGTTTGATACAATTTTCAAATAATAATTGTAATGAAAATATGGGTATTTGGTTGTTCATTACTTCCTTATTGATTTGAATATCAACATGAAGCCCGTTTTCAAAACGTGCTTTTTGCAAGTGTAAATATGAATTAATGAGGTTCAATTCTTCTTCTAAGGAAACCGTATTTTCAGAATAATTTCTTAAAATATTTCTGTATAAATCCGTCAGGTTGAGTAAGTATTGCTCTGCAAGTCTGCTATCGCTTCGGATAAGCGAGTGGAGTACGGTAAATGAATTGAATAAAAAATGAGGGTCGATTTGCTTTTTGAGGTTGTCTAATTCAGCCGAAAACTTTTCGGATTTCAATTGGATATTTTCAAGTTCTACTTCTTTGTTTTTAAACTGAATCTCTAACGATTTCTGAAAAAATACAAAAATCATACTTGCCACAAACATCAGTAAGTAGAAAGAAGAAAAGTTTCTGAAATTAGTTTCGTTTGTATGCCATTGTGCAGAAAATAAATAAACAGACAGTAAAGACAAAAGTAAAATAAGAACAAGATTGATGAGTATCGTTTGATAAAAATTATATCGGATAATCCTGATATTGATAAACCAAATACAAACTAATATCATGGTGTAGGTCATCCATTGTATAAAAAGGTATATAGGATTGAAACTGAGGAACTGGTTGTTGTTTAGAATTATCCCGAGGCTTGAAAAAAGCATGGATAAAAAATATGGAAATGATGAAATAGATTGTACTTTTTTAAAATTCATACACGTAAACTTTCAGTTGATGAAAGATTTTTGAGTTTACGGAATTGAAAAAATGATATTTTAGGTGAAATCCCAACCTTTATTTAATCCTCAATTTGCTGATGAACTCTTTTCTTTGATTGGTTTTATATGCCTAATTTTCAATTCTTTTCTAAAAGTGCTGGTTTTTCTTCGGGAAACATCAAAGTTTAAATCATTGCCCAAAAATACACTTAATTTTCTACCTTCTTTTTTGCAAGATACAATGAAGGCAAGATTTATCACATGGTTGTTGTTGATTCTTATAAACGAAGGGTCGTCGATTCGCTCTTCTAAAATTTTTAGTGTTCTTGATACAATGAGCTTTTCGCCATTGCTGCAAAAAATGTGCGTATAATTGCCTTCGCCTTTTAGGTACATGATTTCATGTACTTGTATTTCAACAGTACGGTTTACAATGATTGTTTTCATAGTTCAGTACAAGCACTGCTTTTCTTATTTACTTGTACAGATTGCCCTTTGCCCCGAACCCAAAAAAATCTAAAAACTTACAGAAAATTATTCAGTCGTTTTGGACTAAATAAAGAAGGGAAGTTGAGAGAGAAAATCTTATTTAGGTTGTGTAGGAATGATAAATTAATTGTTTTTGGAGCTTTCCGTAAATTTAAAATACTACTCCGATTCCGAACATTCGATGTAAGTAAAGGTCGATACAGAGTAGTATTCTGAAATAGTTAATAAGATAAAAGTGTTGTTTTTAATTTTTGATGTGTTAGTAATTTTCAATTAATATTTAAAAGAACATTATGTTTCCAATTTAGCTTCCTAACTGAAAATACAACGCAAAGGTTGGTAAAGATGAAGACAATGAGTAGAAAAATGTAGTTGAATTGAACAAAATTATTTATGAACTGTACATAAGTTACGCTGTTTTGCATTGTGAAAATATCGCTACTTTGCTGTTTTTAGGATGAAACAAAAGAGAACAGAACAAGTACTAAACCTTCAATTTTGTTTCTGCTTTGATTTCAGACATCACAAAAATGCTGTGCGTACTGCCGATATTTTCTAAAGATGCTAATTTATTCATCAAGAATCCTTGGTATTCACGCATATCATGAACGATGATTTTGAGCATAAAATCATAATCGCCCGAAATGTTATAGCATTCTTGTACTTCATCTAATTGTACAATTTCTCTAACGAATTTTGCACCAGCTTCTTGGGCGTGTTCTTTAAGGCGAATACTGCAAAAAACCATCAAATCTTTCTCTACTTTTTCACGGTTTACCAGTGCCACATAGCCTTTGATAACACCTTCTTTTTCAAGCCTCCTTACTCTTTCATAAACAGGAGTAGGCGAGAGGTTCAGTCTGCCCGACAATTCTTTGGTTGTTAGATGGGCATCTTCTTGTAAATGCCTTAAAATTTCTCGGTCGGTTGAGTCCAGTTTCATAATGATGTGTTTTGTGGGTTAATACTAAGATAAATTATCTGTAATTCTTTAAAATACTCCTTCAATTTAATAAATATTATCTGACAATATGATTATGGGTAGAAATTATATCCAAATTGGTAGAATAAAGTAAATGAATTATCTTTTTGGGATAACTTTGTAGTTAATTTATGTTATTTGATTCAACAGAAGTACTCTTTGCTGTTTGAATCCAAACTTAGATTTTTGTTTTCATCGCATACTATTATAGTAAACGATAAAACATGAAAGGTGTTTTTGCGAGAAAAGATTAATAAGTCAAAAAAGCTCAAAGTTTTTAGCCAAGAGCTTCCAGCTAAAAAAATATGAATAATCCTAACATTAGAGAAATCTTGAAAAACAGAATCCTTGTTCTTGACGGAGCGATGGGTTCATTGATTCAGGAGTATAAATTAAGTGATGCCGATTACAGAGGTGAAAAATTCCGTGCTTTCCCCCATGAAGTAAAGGGAAACAACGATATGCTTTCTATCACGAAGCCCGAAGTAATCAAAGAAATCCATGCGAAATACTTTGAAGCAGGTGCAGATATTGCCGAAACCAATACTTTTTCGGGAACATCTATCGCTATGGCGGATTATCACATGGAAGATTATGTGTATGAATTAAACTATGAATCAGCAAAAATTGCTCGTGAAGTAGCAGATTTATATACTGCCAAAAATCCTAACAAACCTCGTTTTGTGGCAGGTTCAATCGGCCCGACCAACCGTACTTTATCTCTTTCGCCAGATGTAAACGACCCCGGTTATCGTGCCGTTACTTTTGATGAATTGGTAGATGCTTATTATGAACAAATTCAAGGTTTGGTAGATGGCGGAGTAGATGTATTGTTGGTTGAAACCATTTTCGATACATTGAATGCCAAGGCTGCATTATATGCCATTGATTTGTATCAATCAGATAAGAAAAACGGAACAATTCGTCCGCTACAAAGTACTTCTATTCCCAAACAAAATAATCCAAAAGCGGCATTAGCCAAGCCAGACATCAAAATACCTGTGATGGTTTCTGGTACAATTACGGATGCTTCTGGACGTACTTTATCTGGACAAACCACAGAGGCTTTCTTGGCTTCTGTATCACACATAGATTTACTTTCTGTGGGTTTGAACTGTGCTTTAGGAGCAGACTTGATGCGTCCTTATGTACAAATTTTGGCGAATAAAGCTCCATTTATGGTATCGGCTCACCCAAACGCAGGCTTGCCAAACGAAATGGGAGAGTACGACCAGTCACCTGCCGAAATGGCTGTGATTGTTGAAGATTTTCTTCAACACGGTTTTATGAATATCATTGGGGGCTGTTGCGGAACTACGCCAGCCCACATCAAAGCCATTGCAGAAGTAGCAGCAAAATATCCTCCTCGCCAATTGCCCGAAGCAAATAATGACCAAATTATTTCTGGTTTAGAGCCTTTGGTAATCAAGGAAGATACCATGTTTGTCAACATTGGCGAGCGTTGTAATGTAACAGGCTCGAAAAAATTCGCTCGTTTGATTCGTGAAGGAAAATACGACGATGCCATTGCCGTAGCTCGTGAACAAGTAGATGGAGGAGCTCAAGTAATCGACGTAAACTTGGACGAAGGAATGATTGATGGCGTAGAAGCCATGAAAACTTTCTTGAATTTGTTGATGGCTGAACCAGACATTGCCAAATTGCCGATTATGATTGACTCCTCGAAATGGGAAGTAATCGAAGCAGGTTTGAAATGTGTTCAAGGGAAATCTATCGTAAACTCAATTTCATTAAAAGAAGGCGAAGCAAAATTCAGAGAATCGGCAGAAAAAGTAAAACGCTATGGTGCTTCGGCAGTAGTAATGGCTTTTGACGAACAAGGTCAGGCGGATTCTTATGAAAGACGTATCGAAATTTGTGAAAGAGCATATAGAATTTTGGTGGACGAAGTAGGCTTTCCAGCAGAAGACATCATTTTTGACCCTAACATTCTTACAGTAGCCACAGGTTTGGAAGAGCATAACAATTATGCCGTTGACTTTATCAATGCTACTCGTTGGATTAAACAAAACCTTCCTCATGCCAAAGTATCGGGTGGGGTTTCCAATATTTCTTTCTCATTCCGTGGAAATGAACCAGTTCGTGAAGCGATGCACACGGTATTTTTGTATCACGCCATCAAAGCTGGAATGGACATGGGTATTGTAAACGCTGGTCAGTTGGGCGTGTATGATGATATTCCAAAAGATATGTTGGAGCTTTGCGAAGACGTATTGTTGAACCGCAGAGACGATGCAACAGAACGTTTAGTAACTTTTGCAGAAACCGTAAAATCAAAAGGGAAAGAACAAGTAATTGATAATGCTTGGAGAGATTTACCAGTATCAAAACGTTTGGAACACGCTTTGATAAAAGGTTTAACCGAATTTATCGACCAAGATGTTGAGGAGGCTCGTCAGCAAGTAGAAAAACCTTTACACGTTATCGAAGGCCCATTAATGGACGGTATGAACGTAGTTGGGGATTTGTTCGGTGAAGGGAAAATGTTCTTGCCACAAGTAGTAAAATCTGCTCGTGTAATGAAAAAAGCCGTAGCCTACTTATTGCCTTATATTGAAGCAGAAAAACAAGTAGGGGAAAGCTCTTCAGCAGGTAAAATTTTGTTGGCAACCGTAAAAGGCGACGTGCATGATATTGGTAAAAATATTGTGGGCGTAGTGTTGGGTTGTAACAATTACGAAATCATTGATTTGGGCGTAATGGTTCCAACACCAAAGATTTTGGAAGAAGCCAAAAAACACAATGTGGATATTATCGGACTTTCGGGTTTGATTACGCCTTCATTGGATGAGATGGTGGGTGTTGCCAAAGAAATGGAGCGTCAAGGTTTTAAAGTGCCTTTGTTGATTGGTGGAGCAACTACTTCAAGAATTCATACGGCGGTAAAAATCGACCCACATTATTCTGGGCCAGTCATTCACGTACTGGATGCGTCTAAAAGTGTGCCTGTGGCTGGTAGATTGATGCAAAGTGAGCAAACGAAAGAAGAGATTTTCGACGAAATCAAAACGCAGTACGCTCAGATGAGAGCCGACCACGCTGGTCGTCAAAAAGATAAAAACTATGTGCCGATTGAAAAGGCAAGGTTGAATAAAGACAAAATTGATTGGACTAATTTCAAAGCGAAAAAGCCTACTTTCTTAGGAAATCGCTATTTCGATAATTACGATTTAGCCGAAATCGCCAAATATATCGACTGGACTCCATTTTTCTCTACTTGGCAATTGTCTGGAAAATATCCAAAGATTTTTGATAATGAAATAGTAGGAGCGGAGGCTCGTAAATTGTTCAATGATGCACAAGCTTTATTGAAAGAAATCATTGATAATAAATTATTGACAGCTCGTGCGGTAGTAGGTTTTTATCCTGCCAACTCAATTGAAGACGATATTATTTTGTCAGATTTTGAAGAAGTAATTCGTGAAATTCCTTGTGAAAAACATGGTGTTCATAAACATACGGAGTACCGAGTAAGTAAAAACGATGCAACGCCAACGGTTTTACACAATCTGCGTCAGCAAGGACAAAAAGCGTCACATTTGCCAAACCTTTGCTTGAGTGATTTTATTGCTCCAGAAAGTACTGGCGAACAAGATTATATTGGTGCATTCGCCGTAACGGCCGGTATCGGTATCGAGGCTTTATTGGACAAATACGACCGTGACCATGACGATTATAATTCTATCATGGTAAAAGCCCTTGCCGACCGTTTGGCAGAAGCTTTTGCAGAGTTGATGCACGAGCGTACTCGTAAAGAATTCTGGGGATATTCAAACGAAGGTGAATTAAGTATTGAAGAGTTGATTTCAGAAAAATATGAGGGTATTCGCCCAGCACCGGGTTATCCGGCTTGTCCAGACCATACCGAAAAAGCGACTTTGTTTACATTATTACAAGCCGAAGAAAAATTAGGAATTATTCTTACCGAAAGCTTTGCGATGTATCCAGCGAGTTCGGTGAGTGGTTGGTACTTCTCGCATCCCGACAGTAAGTATTTCGGTTTAGGCAAAATCGCTAAAGACCAAGTAATCGACTATGCCAAACGAAAAAACATGAGTTTGGAAGATACAGAAAGATGGTTAGCTCCAGTTTTGAATTACGATTAAGTACTTCGGGTTTCCATCCCGAAAACTGCAATAAAATAAAAACAGCCCTCTTAACATTTGTTTTGAGGGCTGTTTTGTTATTTCGGGATGAAATCCCGATTTACGGTTTTATTTTATGCTGGTCATCTTCAAACAAACAGGCGTAGGTACTGAAATTTCTTTGCCTGTGGCTGTTAATGTTCCTTTGATTGGGTCACGCTTGAAAATGGTGATATTGTCGCTGTCTTGATTGGCAATCAGTACAAATTTACCTGTTGGGTCAATCATAAAATTACGAGGTTTTTTGCCTAAAACGGATTGATTACCAATGTAAGTGAGCTTTCCTGTGAGCGGGTCAATTGAATAAATCACGACGCTATCATGAATTCTATTTGAACCATACAAAAATTTACCATCAGGCGAAATGTGAATATCAGCACAAGATTTTCCGTCCTTATAATCTGCTGGCAATGTTGAAATCGTTTGGAAAGCAGTTAAAGCTCCATTTTTATAATTAAAAGCTGTTACTTCTCCACTCAACTCTTGAATAACATAAGCAAATTTTTTGTTTGGATGAATCGTAAAATGTCTTGGCCCAGAGCCATCTTGTACTTTAGTAAAAGCAGGGTTTCCAGCGGCAAGCTGTCCAGTTTTGGCATCTAATTGATAAGTAACGATTTTGTCCATGCCCAAATCTGGTACAAAAATATCCACATTGTTCGGGGCAATATTGATAGAATGCACATGAGCTTTTTCTTGTCTGCTCGGATTCACACTTTTGCCTTCATGTTGAATCGTTTGAATAGCCTTGCCCAAACCGCCGTTGGCTTCAACTGGTAAAACACTTAGGCTACCACCACCATAATTTCCTACAATTACCCATTTTCCTGTTTTGTCAATATTGATATGACAAGGCCCTGCACCGTTTGCCGACTGAGTACTCAATTGCGTTAGTTCGCCTTTTGTTTTATCAAAACTAAAGGCATAAACACCGCCGCCATTATCGTATTCGCCCACAGAATACACAAATTTTTGGTTAGGCGAGAATGTCAAAAAAGCAGGATTTTTCAAACCTCTTGCCGTACTGATGTATTGAAAATCACCAGTTTGGCTATTGAATTTATAAACATAAATGCCTTCGCTTTTTCCAGAGGTATAAGTACCCACCAATAAATAAAATTCTTTTGGAGTAGCTTTAAAAGTATTGGTTTTGGCAAAAGCCACTGTATTAAGCAACAGCAATAGAGCAATCAAGAGTTTATTTTTGAAATTCATGTTTTTAAAAATTTAGAAAGATTGATTTGAGTACTAAAGATAAGCAATTAATATTTTTACTTGTTGGGCTGTTTCCTAAAGTATTATCGTATGTGAAGAGTATTTCTACTCGTTTTTGGCGTAAATATTAGATTTTCAATCCACTAAGATTAACAAATGTTTTTTTAGGAAATTAAAAAGTATAGTTTTGCATTTTGCTTTTGTTTGATAATTTCGTTTTCAATCATAGATAAATCCATAAAATTACAAAGAATGTCAAATAGACTTTTGGGAGTTGTGTTTGTTGTGTTGTTGATTCCATCGCATACTTTTGGGCAAAAATTAGGAGATGAATCCTTTGGTATTTCTTCTTTTTACGCTAATTCTTTTTACAATAAACCAACTTCGACGGGCGAAATTTTAAAAAGAAATCATTACACAGCCGCCCACATGACTTTGCCTTTTGGTACAATGGTAGAAGTAACCAACCTCGCCAACAAACGTTTTGTAATTGTAAGAATCAACGACCGTGGCCCTTACAAAAAAGGAAGAATTATTGATTTGACGGAAAACCCTGCTCGTTGGCTAAAAATGACACATCACGGTTTGACGAAAGTACGTTTAAAAGTAGTAGGCTTCGACGGCGACATTATGCTTGAACCCGTAGATACATTAAAGTTGGTAGCTCCGCCAAGTTTTGAACCTAAATTTTATCAAAAAACTAAACTAAAATATCATCGTTTTTATCGACTGAAAAAAAATTGGCAAAAACGAAAGTATCCAAAATTGAAAAACCGACGTTTAAGAGTAAGTTCGTATTTAAGAAAACTCTCAAAGCAAAAGCAAAAAGGAAGTACCAATAAAAAATAGTATTCTCTATCCTTAGCAATTTATTATGGATTTAACGCAAATCAGACAATACGGTAATATTGAATTTCTTGCCAAACAAATGGTAGAGGGCTTTATTACTGGACTTCATAAATCGCCTTTTCATGGTTTTTCTGTTGAATTTGCAGAACACCGTTTGTACAATAACGGAGAAAGTACAAGGCATATTGACTGGAAAGTATTCGCTAAAACGGATAGAATTTATACCAAACGCTACGAAGAAGAAACCAATTTGCGTTGTCATTTACTGATTGATACTTCGTCGTCGATGTATTATCCAGAAAAAACCAATGGTAAAATTGTGTTTTCAACGATGGCTGCTGCTGCTTTGGCTTATATGCTTCAAAAACAAAAAGATGCCGTTAGTTTGGTTACTTTTTCTTCAGAAGTAGAGATTCAAACGCCTGTAAAATCAACGCCTTCGCATATTCACAAAATCTTTTTGGATTTAGAATACTTGCTCAATAAACCCAATGATCATAAAAAAACAGCCGTTGCTTCGGTGATTCATCAATTGGCTGAAAAAATTCATAAGCGTTCCTTAGTGATTATTTTTAGCGATATGTTTGATAATATTGAAGATTCAGAAAAGATTTTTTCATCACTTCAACATTTAAAACATAATCTGCACGAAGTATTGATTTTTCATGTGACCGACAAGAAAACTGAATCAGATTTTGAATTTGAAGACCGACCTTACGAATTTGTTGATTTAGAAACAAACGAAAGAATCAAACTGAATCCATCACAAGTAAAAGCAGACTATCAGAAAACACTTCGACAGTTTTATCAAGAACTAAAAATGCGTTGCGGACAGTATAAAATTGATTTTATCGAAGCCGATATTGCCGAAGGTTTTGAACATATCCTTTCTTCGTATTTAGTAAAAAGAGGAAAAATGAAATAAGGCTGATTGCTCTACATTGAGAGCAATCAGCCTTATTTTTTAATCAAGTAATTTATATTATTTAAAAATTTTAAGTATCTGATAATTAGATGATTGAAAAACTAATCACCAATCACTATTCCATATTTACAAATCCAACGGTAAAGTAAAGAAAAAAGTTGTCCCAACATTTTCGTTTGATTCCAACCAAATACTTCCTTTGGCATTATCAACTACCCATTTCGCAAGGGCTAGACCAACACCTGAACCACCTCTTTTGGTAGAGTAATCTAACATAAATATTTTACCATGACTTTCTTTTGGAATACCGATTCCGTTGTCTTTGATTCTAAAAGTAACGGCTTCGATACCAATTTCAACACCGATTTCGATAGCAGGTTTTGTGCCGGGTGGAACTGCTTGAATGGCATTTACTAATAAGTTATTGATAATGTTTCCCGTCAATTGGCGGTCGCCGATTACAATTATTTTTCGATTAGGAACGTACTTGTTAATCTGAATTTGGGTGTCTTCCGAAAATAAATTTACTACTTTGTTCACTTCTTCTACAAAATCAAATTTTTCACTTTTCGGAATCGGTAATCGAGCAAAATCCGAGAACGAATTGGCGATATAAGACAAATTATCAATCTGACCCGTCAAAGATTCAATTTGTTTTTTTACTTGGTCAACATCAATATTCGAGCCTTGCGATAATTTTCTTTGTAATAATTGCAA
Organism: Arcicella rigui; assembly: GCF_034929435.1. Lineage (NCBI taxonomy): Bacteria > Pseudomonadati > Bacteroidota > Cytophagia > Cytophagales > Flectobacillaceae > Arcicella > Arcicella rigui. Next base: position 52,877 of record NZ_JAYFUM010000008.1, on the reverse strand, counting down.
AGAAAGTTTCATCGGCGTAAGCGGATTTTTGATTTCATGAGCCACTTGTTTTGCCATTTGTTGCCAAGCCGATTGTTTGTTGGTATCCGCCAAAGCAGCTTTGGATTCTTCCAGTTTAACCAACATTTCATTATAAGCTTTTACCAAAATTCCGATTTCATCATCCGATTTCCAGTAAAGTGGTTCGCTTGGTTTTTCTAAGTCTATTTTTCGTAATTTGTTGGTAATCAAGTGCAAAGGGATCAACAAGGCATTTGATGCAAAGAATGAAAGTATCAATAAACCTAAGAAAATTGTCGTGAAAGTATTTAACAAAGAACCGATTACACTGATAACTTCCTTTTCATAATAGGCTTTTGCATCATAAAAAGGCATTCCCAAAACACCAATCAATTTGCCATTATTTGATTTTAAATGAATGTACGAAGTAAGAAATTCAATATCATTGAGTGTTTCAGTAAAAATACCGCTTGGTTCATTTTCAATGAAAATTTTAGTGTAGGCTTCCTGATTCATCTGTTTGGGAATCAATTCATCTACACTTCCCGATGGCTTCGTGGCGGCTACTAATCTTCCTTTTTTATTAAAAATCCAGATATTTTTTTGAATATTCTTACTTTTCAAAATCCTTGCAACAGTATCCGCCAAGAATTCTTCGCTCATTTTACCACCATCAAATTTTTCAACTGTTGGAATCAAGTTGAAGCTGATACTTTCGGTTTGGTTCAAATAAGTTTGTTCTTGACTTTCTTGAAACTTCGTACCTACTACTCCTAAAGTAGTAATCAACACCAAAATCAAAGGCAACAAAAACGACACATTCAAGTAAATTTGGATTTTACTGGTGATGTTCATGTTGGTAATCGAGAAGCCATAATTGATGGCGTAAATCAATACAACAATGATGATATTGATGACTAAAATCAAAAATAAGAAGGAGAAATTAGCATAGATTGTACCGATACTCAAGGCTTCGGACGACACTACAATCATTTTTCCATTACTTTTACTCGATATAGTCGCTACGTGTTTATAGCCGTTTTCTTCAACGCCTTCTTCTAAAATCTTTCTTGAATTGAGGGTTATGAACGATAATTTGGTTTGGTAACTAAAACCTTGTCCGCCCGTCGAGATAATTTTTCCTTTATCATAAACGGCAAAACTGAAATTGCGTGCAGCCAATTGTTCGCCCATCGGCAAATTACTCTTGGCATTTTGGGTACTCGCAGCATATCCTTTAGACTTTTTCAAGTCGATGATGATGTAGCCTACAATTTTGTTTTCTTCACTCTCCAAAGTCACAAAATTCAGATACTCTTTTTCAGCATCAGTTTTGTAGTCGTTTACAAAATAGATGTTTTCGTACTTGGTTCTGTATTTGGGCGTTCTGAAAGTCTCTTCATAATTCTGATAAGCACGTGCTTCTATGTCGTTATTCAAAGAATTTCCCGAAGCATCAAAAAGTAGAACATCTACGCTGTACAGTGAAAAATAGTTATCCAACAAATTGCTGATAATTTGCGATTGTACCAGTTCGCCGGCTAATTCTTGTTTTTTGATTTCGTTGAAAATAGTTGAATCTCTTTTGATGGCTAAAGTAAGCTGACTCAGTAAGTATTCTGCTTTGTCGTCGTTTTCGGTGAAGTATTTGTCGCCGAACTGTTTCTTTAAATAAACATCATTTTTTACTAATTCGGTGTAAATGACATAGTTGCCGATTGCCGCACAAGCCAAAGCTGCACTGAAAAAGTATATTGAAGTTTTGTATCTGAAAGTATATAAATAACTTGGGAACGAACTGTAAACCAATACCAATAAATATACACTGTGAATCACGAAGATAAACAGGTTATATTGATAGAATAAATAAACCCAAACGCTACAAATTACTAAGCTGATAGCTATGTAAAAGTATATGAGTTTAGGCTGATTTCGATTGAATTTCAGAACGATACTTGTAAATAAATGCGTCGTTAGAAAGTAGGCGAAAGCACTAAGAATAAAAATCACTAAAGAATAAAACGCCAGTGGTTTACTCCAGAAATCTACACTTAGCGAAATATCTAATTGGTTGTTAGACTTTACATACAGGCTAACTAATATTTTGTAGAAAAAATATACACCAAAATAATTGAGGACAAGGAAAAAAATCGAAAGTACTTGTTTAATACTTGCTCTGAGATTCATTAGCCATAAATACACTTTCATTTTGTAATGAAAGATGACCAGATAGAGTAGCACGACCACAATTGCAATCAAATTCAGCAGTAAATCTCCCAGCGATGGCGACAATCTCGACGCATTAAAAAATCTCGAACTGAAAAGATCAGACTGATAAAATGTATAAGGTATCATGTAATACAACATCGAGAGTCGTATGATAGATACCAATGACAGCAAGATGACCAATACTAATTCGTGTCGGTTGCTGTTGTAAAAGAACCAAATCCAAGTAAATAAATAGGCAATTAACGACAAAACGAAAAGTAAGCCAGCAATGATGATATAGAACGGAAAGGCATGATTACTCAGAATTTCGGCATTGGGTGGAATGACCGAAAAGAGAAACTCATTTTTTTCAGAAAGAATTACTTCATTATTTTTCTTATTGGCTATCGAAATATCTTGTGGGTCTAATTTGAAAATTTCATGATTGTAAACTTTCTTACGAGTATTGCTATCGGTTTCGGCAAAATGTTTTAGGTTAATAATTGAAAATACTTCAAAGTCTTCTTTGGCTTTTTTTCGATGATAAAGCGAAACACCTTCCGACCACTCAAAGGCTTTAGCATTATTTGTTCCTTCTAAAAAATCATACTGTGGCACAACTTTGTAGTTCGACCAAAAAACTATCTCTTTGTTACGGTATATAACAAATGGGTGACTCGTCGGAATCTTCAAGTCTTTAAAATGAAAAGCACTGGTTTTATTGATTTGTCCAACGATTTTCTCTAAATCTTCCTCCGATTTTTGTAGTTCGCTGTTTACTTTCTCTTGAATATCAGAAGTATAAACCTTTGCCGCACCTCCCGAAAAACTACTTTTTTCAAACAAGTACAAGATGGTAGTTAAACCAAAAAAGATTAAGGTCAGAGTAAGGAATAGATTCCTCTTTAGGAAGAAAGAAATAAATAATTTATTAAACGTATTGCTCATAGCATTTTACCTTTCGAGTGGTCAGTAAAAGTGCCAAAGACTGTAAAAGTAATCGACACAAATTGGTTTTAGGAATTGTTATAATATTACAAAAAAATATCTCTTCTTGAAAGTAATGAATTAGACTTAGAAAATGTGCAAAAATAGATATAGATAAGAGCAGGAAATTTAACCAAATAATCAATAAGCTGTATTTCAAACTCATAGATTATTAATATTGTAAATTTGATAAGTGAAATTAGGCTTGAAGAAAATACTTCCTTGTGTAGCTATACATGGCACACAAGGAAGTAAAAGGCAAAATATTAAAAAATTGCTTCCGCAATTTTCTTAGTACTTTCTGACTTACTCATCGTATAGAAATGCAAGATTGGAGCTTCAAAAGCCATAAGCTCTTTACATTGGGCAATGCACCATTCTACCCCAACTTGTTTTACTTCTTTGTCTGTTTTACAGCTTTCAACGGCTTTTACTAAATCTTCGGGTAAATCTAAATGGAAGATTCGTGGTAAAACGGTCAGTTGTTTTTTAGTTGCTAAAGGTTTTAAGCCCGGAATAATCGGTACTGTAATCCCTGCCGCACGGCATTTAGCTACAAAATCAAAGTACTTTTGGTTGTCAAAAAACATTTGGGTAACGATATAGTCTGCCCCTAATTCCACTTTCTTTTTCAAATAAGCAAAATCAGTGCTAAAGTTGGGAGCTTCAAAATGTTTTTCAGGATAACCCGCTACCCCGATACAAAAATTGGTTGGGGCAGATTGCGTTTCTTCGTGCAAAAGTACGCCTTGGTTCATTTTTACTACTTGTTCCAAAAGCTCACTTGCGTAGGCATGACCACCTTTTTCTGGCGTAAATGCCGCATTTCCTTTCACTGGGTCGCCACGAAGTACCAGTACGTTATCGATGCCTAAATAATGTAAATCAAATAAAAAGTCTTCGGTTTCTTCTTTGGTAAATCCGCCACAAATTACGTGTGGCACGGCATCAACCTTGAAGCGATTCATCAAACTGGCACAGATTCCCACTGTACCTGGTCGTTTGCGAATCGGAATTCTTTCAATTTTACCATTCACAATTTTTTCTAAAAACTCTTCACGGTGATACGTTACCTCAATAAAAGGCGGTTTGAATTCCATCAAAGGTTCAATATTACTCATCAAAGATTGAATGTTTTCCCCTTTTACTGGCGGAATAATCTCGATTGAAAATAAGGTTTTACCTTTTGCTTGCTCGATGTATTGGGTGATTTTTGTCATGCTAAATCTTAAAAAACGTCAAAACGTTTTTTGTAAAAATGAAAATAGAAAAATTCTTGAAAATTTTAACAAAGGTAGGCAAAACTCATAGAGCCAAAAACTGGTTTACCAACATTTCCCATTCTTCTTGAAGTGTACCCATAAATACTTTTGCTTTCGCACGTGTGTACCAATATTGGGCGTTCCAGTTGTCGCCTTCTTTTCTGTGAAGATAAGCGTGAAGGCGGTCGTAGTTTTTTGAACCTTCATTCGACTGTGCCACTTCGTGGGCTGCTTCCCAGTCTTGATTTGCATCATACCAAAGAGCTTTCAGTAGCTCGTGTACACCCTGTGGTGCTTCTGGATGTTGCAATGAAGCTTTAAATTCTGAGTATGTCATGGTTTAAGCAAGGTTGAATAGACAATAAAGTTACGCAAGAAGCCAAGTTTAATGAAGAAAAAATTCAACAAATCACAAAAAAGTGACATTTTATTTGTTTGTGAAATGTTGATTCAAGACGTTTTGTCTTAATGTTAAATCAATTCAAGACTTTTTGGCATATTTTTCTGAATGGTACAGCTTTTGTAAATACAGAAATACCTTTCCGTAAATAAGTATTTAAAAGCTTTAAACGTAAAATATGATGAATAAGAAAATTGAAATTCCGAAAAATATTTTAGCCAATATAGATTTTAGTAATACGCTTAATGGTGGAAGAGTTGAACCGAACATTACTGTAAATCAAACAGAGGATTCTTACGAAGTATTTGTAAAAGTAGCGGGCTTGGAAGCCGACCATCTGAAAGTAGATGTTGACAACAATCGCTTGTGGCTTTATACACTTCAGCCAGTTTTGAAAAAAGCAGAGCAGGAAATACCCGAAAACTATGTGCCACAAACAATAGGACAATTGATGTTACCTAACTTTGTGGATGTTGAGAATATCTCGGCAAAGTACTACAACCAGCAATGGAAAATCGTGATGCCGATAGATGATTATCGAAAGAAATTCAAAAAACACATCGACGTCGAAATATAATAATTAGCTATATATCAGCCCTACGAAGTACGCTTTGGTAGGGCTTTTTTATGAACTCTTCAGAAATCAAGCATTAATTAAATCAGAATAAATAATTTTTAAGGATAAATTTTTGAAACATTCAGAAAATTTCTATTTTTACCAATCCGTAAACCCTAAATTGTCATAGCACAGTGGAAGAAAGAGAAAGAGAAGAATTGTTTTCAAAACGTATTAGAGCAGGAAAACGAACGTATTTTTTTGATGTGAAATCGACCCGTTCAAACGACTATTACATTACTATTACTGAGAGTCGCCGCTATCAAAAAGATGATGGTTTCGCTTATGAAAAACACAAGATGTTTTTGTACAAAGAAGATTTTGATAAATTTGTTGAAGGACTTCAAGAAGCCGTAGATCATGTAAAACATGAATTATTGCCAGATGTTGATTTCTCACAATTTAATCGTGATGAAGAAGACAGTATCGGAGGTTTTGGCAGTGACTTGAAATGGGACTAATCAGCATTTCAAAATAGGCTTACTCGAATTTCAATCGGGTAAGCCTATTTTTTGGCTACATTACCAACGAATCAGTGCCGAACCCCAAGTAAATCCACTACCAAAAGCTGCCAAGCAAACCAAATCGCCGTCTTTTACTCTGCCAGTTTCCCAAGCTTCGCAAAGTGCTATCGGAATGGATGCCGCAGTTGTATTACCATATTTTTGGATATTGTTCATTACTTTTTCCTCTGGCAAGCCCATTTGCTGACGTACATATTCAGAAATTCTGAGATTTGCTTGATGTGGTACTAACAAATCAATATCAGTAGGAGCTAATCCATTTTTGTCCAAAGCTTCTTTAATTACTTCAGGAAAACGCACAATGGCGTGTTTGAAAACCGCATTGCCGTTCATAATTACTTCACCAGTACTTTTATCGTTGAGTAAATCATCGTAAAATCTTTTTTTACGGCTACTTCCCGGGTCTTTTACATACAAATCTTCTGCATACTTTCCGTCGGCGTGTAAGTGCGTTGAAAGTATTCTATGGTTTTCGTCTTCGGTAGCTTGTACCACCACTGCACCCGCACCATCTCCAAAAATAACAGCGACTCCTCTGCCTTCATTACTTTGATTCAAGAAAGTAGATTGAATTTCAGAACCAATCACCAAAATATTTTTGTACATTCCAGAACGAATAAATTGGTCGGCAACAGACAAAGCATATACAAAACCCGAACACTGGTCACGAATATCTAAAACGCCCACATTCGCCATGCCCAATTCTCTTTGCATGATAAAACCCGGCCCAGGAAAGTAGTAGTCGGGAGTAATAGTAGCGTAAACGATAAAATCAATTTCTTGAGCAGTAGTATTGGCTCGTTGAATCGCAATTTTGGCAGCTTCTGTTGCCATAGAGGCATTGGTATCTTTGCCATAAGTAAAGTAGCGACGTTCTTTGATACCCGTTCGCTCGGTAATCCAAGCATCCGAAGTATCCATAAGTGTCTCTAAGTATTGATTGTTGATGATGTTCTCAGGCACATAATGCCCGATGCCCGCAATTCTTGAGTAAGTCATAATTGATATTTTAAAAATCACACAAAATTATGACTTTTAATGAAATTGTTAGATTATTTTAAGAAACTATCTCAAGCTATAAAAGTTAAAAGAAAGCTGTACTTGAATTATACATTCTTATTGATTGTTAAATTCTTAGAAATAAAATATTATCTATTTTTCTTTTAAATTTGCTTCGAACAAAGAATAAAAAGATGCAACAATTCAAATTTGATAGAGAAAAATGTACTTCGGTGTTGTTGTACATTACTAAAAACTTGGAAAAGGCTGATTTTTTGCGTGTATTCAAGGTTTTATATTTTGCTGAAAAAGAACACTTAGCTCGATTTGGTCGTCCAATTGTTGGGGATAGCTATATTGCCATGAAGCATGGGCCTGTACCTTCTACAATTTATGCTGAATTAGGTAACATAAGAAGTGGAATCGGTAAAATAATTGATGGTGTTGTGAATAACAATATTAGCTTTTCTGATTATTTTGAAGTAAAACCTGACAATATCATTATTGCTAAAGTTGAACCTGACGTAGAAGATTTTTCGGCATCAGAACAGGAGTGTCTGGATAAGTCTTTGAATGAAAATAAAGATTTGTCTTTCAACGAATTGTCGGAAAAATCACATGATTTAGCTTGGAATAGAGCTAACATGAATGACGAAATGGATATTTTGGATATTGCAGAATCGGGTGGAGCGAGTAAAGAAATGCTTCAATATATTTCTGTTTTAGTAGAAAATGAAAATCTATCTTTTGTATGACGGATTTAAGTGACTTCTTTCCGCAGTCCTACCGAGATGATTTTGCGGAAAGAAATGTTCAAAAAGGTGCAATTATCAGAGTATTCGTTAAGGACGCTAAACCACCTAAAATTAAACGATTTATCATTATAGGTTTTTCAAATGATAAAGTTTTACTCGGAACGGTTTTCATTAATTCAGAAATTAATCCGAATATATTCAAAACAGAGGATTTGAAAAGTCTTCATATACCAATTGACGCCAAGAGTCATGAATTCATTGACCATGATTCATTTATTGATTGTTCAAAAATTCAAGAAAGAAGTTATGAAGAAATTAAACAACTTCTTTCAAAAGACTCAGAGTGTTTAAAAGGAATAGTCTCAGAAACAACTATGAAAGTTATCTCTGAGACTATTTCAAATGCTAAAACAATTTCTTCTAAACAGAAGAGAAAATTTGGTTTCTAAACCGCAAAACTTTCTCCACAGCCACAAGTACGAGTGGCATTAGGGTTTTTAAACTGAAAACCTTTGCCATTCAAACCATCTGAGAAATCAAGCTCTGTACCTGCTAAGTATAAAATTGACTTTTTGTCAACCATGATTTTTACGCCTTTGTCTTCAAAAACCATGTCAGTCGGCTGAGGTTGTGAAGCAAAATCAAGATTGTACATCAAGCCTGAGCATCCGCCTCCTTCAACAGCCACACGAACGTTGAAATCACTTGTAAGACCTTCTTTCTGACGTAATTCTATAATTTTATTTGCTGCTATTTCTGTTATCGTTACCATATCTTTATTGAAATTTGATGCTGTTTTATATTTTCTAACGGCAAAAATACGCCAAAAGTTCATAGTATTGAGTAGCTGTACCGCAGCTATAAAGAATATTTTCCTATTTCAAGGGCAAATGTACTTCTGCCATCATACAACGTGCCGAGCCTCCGCCGTTTCCTTCAATCATCGAAAGGTCGAAATGGCGAATGGTACAGAAATTTTCTAAAGCTTGAAGTTGTACTTCATTCAGTGAATTAAAAGCAGCACTCGACATCACCAAGATATTTTCTCCACGCTGATTTTGTACTTCCAACATATTGCCTGCAAATTGATTCATTTGTGCCAAGCTGATTTCAATTACTGTTTTGCCATGACTTTCTAATGAATTTTTTACTTTCAAGCGTTGCTCTGCATTGGGAATGGCTTCGAGACAAATAACAGAAAATTTTCTGCCTACACACATCAATACATTGGTATGATAAATCTGTTTACCATTGCCATCCACTGCGTCGAATGATACAATTTCATAACCGCTTTTTTGGGCAAAAGCCTCAAGTACTTCTGTATGGGTGCGTGGAGCTAAACAAGCATAAGCAATTTTGTTGATTCTATCCAAAACCATAGAACCAGTACCTTCTAAATACTTTTCTTCTTGTTCAAAAACAGACAAATCAACGGTTTGTTTTACTGCAAATCTTTCAGCCAGTTTTTCAATAATGTCCTCACGACGTTCTAAACGGCGATTTTCTGCTTGCATTGGGTACAGAATTACCGTTCCGTCGCTATGAAATGAAACCCAGTTGTTTGGAAAAATTGAATCTGGCGTATGCGGATTTTCGGTATCTTCTACCACAATAATATCCACACCTGCTTTTCTTAACTCTTCAACCATCTGGTCAAATTCTTGTAAAGCAATCTGCTGAGAAGTCGCTTGCGTTTCTTGCCCAAAAGCTTGGTTTTGAAAAGCATTTGAAACAGCCGTTTGTTCATTAAATCCAAAACGAACAGGGCGAATCATTAAAATATGAGAAGTAGTCTGATATTGCATAAATGAAAGTGATGAAATTTTTGTTAAAAACCACTTCTTAAAATTGGCATCGACATACAGTGCGAACCACCTCTTGCTCGTGATAATTCAGCAGAAGGAAGCATGATAAAAGTATTGTTAATGGTTTCTGGCGAACGTTTGCCCGTTTCAAAATCATTCAATAAATCTTGCATTCTGATGGTTTCGTAGCCCATTTCTCTGAAAGCGTCAAGGGTTTTGTCGTTTCTATCATAGCCGATTACCACGCCTTCTTTTACTGCCAAGAGATTACACGAATCTGTCCATTGTTCTCTTGCTCCATAAGGAAATTCATTATTTCCCGAATAAATAAATTTCACATCAAGCGGATTACAGCCGAGATCGTGAATAGAAATTTCTCTTAATAAAGCTTCCAAACTTTCTACTTCACGGGGTTCGTGTTCTTGCCCACGACGAAACTGTACAATGTGTACTTCTTCGGCTTTTTTCGAGGGAAGTAAACCTGCTTTAATCAATACTTGGTCTTCGGCTTTTAGCTGAGACTTCGCCAGAGAACCTAACAGTACCCAAGTATCACGTTTTACTTGCGTAAAAACGGTGTCGATGTGCATATAATCACGCTTGTTCGGAATTTTCACCAACGTAATTTTATCCACTACTTTTTTCTGGAATAAAATCTTAATTACTTGTTTGGCTGCATTTACCGTGGTTCTTTCAGAAATACCTATTAATAAATGGTTTTTTGCTACCATCATTACGTCGCCACCTTCCAAAGTCGTTTGGGCTTCGTTGGCTTCGTATTCTGGCAACAAGAAAAGTGTTTCATTGTCGGGAATTTCAATCAAATTTTGACGAACTGATTCGAAAATTGGATGATTGAAAAAGATATATTGAACCAAAAGTGCCTCACGAGTACGAGCTTGTTTTTTGGGACGGTTTAGCAAAATATGGTCGTTGATGGTAATGCCAATATCACGAGTAAAAATAAAATTCGGAATTGGTGGGAAAAGCATTTCACCCGAAGGAGTACTTCCCGAAATCAATGTTTTCGCCAATTCGATAGGAGGGAGGTTGAACAATTCATCGTGCGTACTGTACCATTCTTTTTCGATGGCACAAGCTGCCGCTACAAGTTTCATTCTTACCAAATCATTTTCTAAAATGTCTGATAATAATTTTTGAAGCTCAATTACTTTGTCGGAATTAAAGTACTCAGGATTGTCAGGTTTAAAGAAATTGCGTTGTGGATCGGCATCTATTGCCGCTAATTTACTTTTGATTTTGTCGGGGTCGAGGAAATAGAGTAATGTTTTTACGTAATAATCATATTCTTGACGACGCATCGTGTCTAAGTGAACAATGTCTTCAAAAAGCCAGTCTTGGGCTTTTGAAGGTACAACTTTGCCCAAACCACTGTCTGGACTGTGGATGAGTAAACGTCGAAGTGTGCCAACTTCCGAAGAAACTTTGATTAAATTTTCCATAAAAAATATTGATGAAAATTCAGATTTTTCGCAAGTACTCATTATTTTTTTCCATTGTCAAGCCCACTTTGAAAAGTAATTTTTAAATCATGCCCTATTCAATTTAAACTCGGTTTTTGCTGAAAAATATTTTTTTAGCCGAAAAATCTACGAAGAATTTTTGAAAGTATCAGCGTATTAAATCAACATAAAAAAAGCTTATAGATGGAATTGATTTTTGACATGATTTTGATTGATAAAAGGAACGTTTAAAAATGTTTTTGTAAAATTTAATGATTTTTTTAAGCTCGAAACCCCGAAAAATATACTTTTTCACAAACTTTTTCGCCTTACTTAGAGTTGTTCTAAATAAAGTATAGTATTTCAACCATACAATATTTAATTTTGTAACATGATTTAGGATTGATATTGATTTTTTCGATAAAATGAGTTCGTTGAAAAATATCATCTTACAAGGTTTAGAAATTAATAGATACAATGCTCAAAATAGACAATTTACAGGCGAAAATCGGGGAAAAGCAAATCCTCAGAGGAATTAATCTTGAAGTAAAAGCAGGAGAAGTACACGCAATCATGGGACCGAACGGTTCTGGAAAAAGTACTTTGGCTTCTGTGTTGGCAGGACGTGAAGACTACGAAGTGACTGGCGGAAGTGTTGATTTTAACGGAACAGATTTATTAGAATTGGCTGCCGAAGAGCGTGCAGCAGAAGGCGTTTTCTTGGCATTCCAATATCCAGTTGAAATTCCAGGAGTTTCAACAACTAATTTTTTGAAGACTGCTGTAAACGAAATCCGCAAGTATCGTGGTGAAGAACCAATGGATGCTGTTCAGTTCTTGAAAATGTTTAAGCAAAAAATGGCTTATGTAAATATCGACCAATCACTTTTAAACCGTGCTTTAAACGAAGGTTTTTCGGGTGGTGAAAAGAAGAAAAACGAAATCTTCCAAATGGCGGTACTTGAACCAAAATTAGCTATTTTGGATGAAACTGACTCAGGACTTGACATTGATGCTTTGCGTATTGTGGCAGAAGGTGTGAACAAATTGAAGTCTCCAGATAATGCTGTGATTGTAGTTACGCACTATCAGCGTTTGTTAGATTACATCGTTCCTGATTTTGTACACGTTTTGTACAAAGGTCGTATTGTGAAATCTGGTACAAAAGAATTGGCTTTGGAGTTGGAAGAAAGAGGTTATGACTGGATTAAGGCCGAAGTAGATGCAAAAGAATTAGGCGAAACCGTTGCTTAATTGTAAGAAGATTTTTGGTGAGTAGTCGTTTTCGGCTACCACAACAATATCAAATTTATCATGGATAATAAAAATTCATTAAAAGCCCAATTGATTTCAGATTTTCAGGCGATAGAAGGACGCATGAATGGCGAAGCAAAATCTGCTGTGCATCAAGTACGTCAGGAAGCATTGAAAACTTTTGAAACATTAGGCTTTCCGACTATAAAACACGAAGAATGGAAATATTCAAACGTAAAGAATTTAGTAAACCAATCGTTTGAATTTAATGCTGTTTCTGATTTTTCGGCAAAAGATGTTGAGGCTGCTGCGATTCCCAATCTTGAAGGCAATATCCTTTATTTTGTGAATGGCGTTTACAATCCTGAGCTTTCAACCATTGTTAGTCCATCTTCTGAATTACAAATTTTTACTTTTGCCGAAGCCGTGAAACAAGAACCTGCTTTGGTAGAAAAGTATTTCAATAAATTCGTTGATTCAGCCAATAATGCTTTTACAGCTTTAAATACAGCTTTTGCACATCACGGTATTGTGGTAAATGTGCCAGCGAATAAAGTAGTAGCACAGCCGATTATTTTACGTTTTATTGCAGATGCACGTAAGGTAAATGTAGCCGCACAACCCCGTAATTTGATTGTAGTTGGTAAGCGTTCTGAAGTACAGATTGCAGAAGCTTTCCGTTCATTGGGCGAAAATACTTCTTTCACCAATGCTGTTACTGAATTTGTGGTTGAAGAAGAAGCGAACGTACATTATTATAAAGTACAAAACGAATCAGATAAAGCTTATCACATTGGTACAACTTCGGTTTATCAAGCTGGCAAATCTGTTTTTACGGCGAATACAATTACAGCAAATGGCGGTTTTGTAAGAAATAACCTCAATATTAAAATTGACGGCGAGTACGCAGAAGCGAATATGTTTGGTTTGTACATTCCAAATGGCAAACAGCATATCGACAATCATACTTCTGTTGACCACGCAAAACCAAATTCAAATTCTAATGAATTATACAAAGGAATTTTGAAAGATAGTTCTGTGGGCGTATTCAACGGAAAGATTTTCGTTCGTGAAGATGCACAGAAAACCAATGCGTTTCAGTCTTGTAAAAACGTATTGATGTCTGAAAACGCTTCAATGAATACAAAGCCACAATTGGAAATTTGGGCAGATGATGTAAAATGTTCGCATGGTACAACCACTGGTCAATTGAACGAAGATGCTTTGTTTTACATGCAAGCACGTGGTATTTCAAAAGACTCAGCAAGAGCTTTGTTGATGTTGGCTTTCGCTCAAGAAGTGATTGATAAAATGGAAATTCCTGCTATCAAAGAGTATTTGCAGGAATTGATTATAGATAAGATTTATCAAGGTTAAGCCTTGAAATGACAGTTTCAAATAATGCACCATTGGCAAAATGACAACGACCGAAATTTTAGACATAGAGAAAATAAGAGCTGATTTCCCTATCCTTGACCAAAGTATCAATGGAAAAAAATTAGTTTACTTTGATAACGCCGCTACTACGCAAAAGCCAACAGCGGTAATCGAAGCCATTGCTCATTATTATAACTTTGATAATGCCAATATTCACCGAGGTATTCATACTTTGGCGGAAAGGGCTACTCGTGATTTTGAAGCGTCCAGAGAAGCCGTTCGTGATTTTTTAGGAGCTTCTTCTACCGAAGAAATCATTTTTACTTCTGGAACAACACAAGGCATCAATTTAGTAGCGAGTACTTTTGGTAGAAAATTTATCAAAGAAGGTGACGAAATTATTGTGTCGGGCATGGAACACCATTCCAACATTGTGCCGTGGCAAATGCTTTGTGAAGAAAAAGGAGCTATTTTAAAAGTAATTCCGGTTACTGATTTAGGCGAATTGGATTTGGATGCTTACGAAAAATTACTTTCTGAGAAAGTAAAATTAGTAACACTCAACCATGTTTCTAATTCATTAGGAACAATCAATCCAGTGAAGCAAATCATTGCGATGGCACATGAGTACGGAGCAAAAGTGTTGATTGATGGAGCTCAGGCTACTTCTCATTTCAAGATTGATGTTCAAGATTTGGATGCTGATTTTTATGCTTTTTCAGCTCATAAATTGTACGGCCCAACAGGAATGGGTGCTTTGTACGGAAAAAAAGACCTTTTAAATGCCATGCCTCCGTACATGGGAGGCGGTGAAATGATTAAGGAAGTAAGTTTTGAAAAAACTACTTACAACGAATTGCCTTATAAGTTTGAAGCTGGAACACCCAATATTGCTGACGTTGTGGCTTTGAAAACCGCTTTAGCATACTCAGATTCTTTAGGTCGTGAGAATATTGCGGCATACGAAGATATGCTTTTGGCTTATGCTACCGAAAAATTATCTGAGATTCAAGGATTAAGAATCATTGGTCAGGCAGAAAAGAAAGTATCAGTTGTAAGCTTTGTGATTGACGGTATTCATCATCAAGATATTGGTGTTTTGCTTGATAACCAAGGAATTGCTGTAAGAACGGGACATCACTGTACTCAGCCTTTGATGAAAAGGTTTAATCTTTTAGGAACTTCCAGAGCTTCATTTGCGGTTTATAATACAACTGAAGAGATAGATAGATTAGTTGCTGGACTTCACAGAGTAAGAAAAATGTTATTGTAAGTATCACAATACATTTTCAGAATTTTAGAAGAATTTATGACAATCAACGAAACACAAGACGAAATCATTGAAGAATTTGAACTTTTTGACGACTGGGCAGATAAGTACGAATACATCATTGATTTAGGTAAAAAATTAAAAGGTTTACCCGAAGAGCAAAAAACCGAAGATAATATCATCAAAGGTTGCCAAAGTAGAGTTTGGTTGAATGCTCGGGAAGAAAACGGCAAATTGATTTTTGAGGCAGATTCAGAAGCGATTATCGTAAAAGGTTTGGTGAATATGCTTATTAGAGTACTTTCAAATCACACGCCTGCTGAAATCTCCGAAGCTGATTTGTATTTTATTGATAAAATAGGCATGACTTCACATTTGGCTCAAACACGTTCAAATGGTTTAGCTTCAATGGTGAAACAAATGAAAAATTACGCTATCGCTTATACTCTGAAAGCGTCTTAATTGAAAACTAATCCTGAAATAACCATGTCAGAAGAAGAATTAAAAGAAGAAGTAATCAAGGCTCTCAAAGGCGTTTATGACCCAGAAATTCCTGTGGATGTATATGAGTTGGGATTGATTTATGACATCAAGATATTTCCTGTCAATAATGTTTATATTTTAATGACGCTTACTTCGCCTTCTTGTCCATCGGCAGAAGCAATTCCTGTGGAGATTGAGCAAAAAGTTCGTGAAATTGAAGGCGTAAGTGATGTGAGTGTTGAACTAACTTTCGACCCACCGTATTCTCAAGACATGATGTCGGAAGTAGCCAAATTGGAACTTGGTTTCATGTAAGCGTGTTTCGTTAATGGTTTGATAAATGTTTATTCAAACCTTTTTTATTTAGCATACCCATATTTGAAATGTTTCTTTGAAGAACAATTTTCAAATAGACTATTTTTCAAATTTCAAACTTTATATTTATGTATCCAGAATATTTAGTAGCTCCAATGCGTGCAGACATCGTAGAAGGAGGATTCAAAGAATTAAAAACGGCATCAGAAGTTGATGAAGTATTAGCTGAAAAAGGTACTACTTTAGTGTTTATCAACTCAGTTTGTGGATGTTCAGCTCGTACTGCTCGTCCAGGTGTAAAAGAAGCTGTTTGGAATTCAGTTAAAAAACCAGAACATTTAGTAACTGTTTTTGCTGGTGTTGACCAAGAGGCTACTCAAAAAGTTCGTGAATATCACTTACCTTATCCTCCATCATCGCCATCAGTAGCTTTGTTCAAAGACGGTGAATTGGTTCATTTTGTAGAGCGTCATCATATCGAAGGTCGTTCGGCTGAAATGATTGCTGGTCACTTAGAAATGGTTTTTGAAGAATTCTGTGCTTAATTCTTTTTAATTTTTTCATAAAAAAAGGCTTTTAGAATCTGATTCTAAAAGCCTTTTTTTATGAAAAATCTTTGTTTATTTTTTCTTGTATTGCTCGATAATTCGATAAATCGTTTTCTGTGTTTCCAGATTTTTAAAGTACTCAAACATCAATTCATGTCCTTCGTAGCTTAATACCAAAGCCGTTTCTAAATAATTAAATGCTTCTTGAAACTTTCCTGCTTTGATTAAATAAATAGAAGCTCTGTAATACAATTCTGCTTCTTCTGGCATAATATCAATGGCCGAAATCATCAATTCTGCTGCCAAAGTATAATCTCCTTGTTCATGCACCAAAGCTGACCATTTTATCCACGCTTCTGGATTAATTGGTTCAAGTTCAGCAGATTTTTGATAGGCTTCCATTCCAGTAGTGATGTTACCTAAATTAGTTTCTGCATCCGCCAAAGCCAACCAATAATAAGCATTCTTATCATCAAAGCTCATGGCTTTTTTAATGAAATGAATGGCTTCAATCCAACGTTTCATTTCGCATAAACAAATCCCAACACCGAAATAACCGTCGTCCCAATTAGGGTCAAGCTGAATGGCGTACTTGTAGTAGTGAATAGCTTCAGAAAAACGTTCTTGGCGTTCAATACTTGCTCCGAGGCAACAATACACTTCTGGACTAATATCTTCGTGTTCAAGACAATAACGGTAATTTTCTTCTGCTTTTGCCCAATTACTCAAATTCATATACGAATTTCCTAAGTTGAAATACGCAGATGAAAACTTATCGTTAATCGCAATGGCATACTCATACGCATCCGCTGCTTCTTCAAATTTGCCTAATTTAGAGTAAGCAATACCGATGTTGTACCAAGCATTCTCAGAAAAAGGGTCAGTATCAATAAATTGCTGATAATAAGGTAAAGACTCTTCCAGTTTCCCGATTTCATCCAAACTATTGGCTAATTCATACAGTGCATTTTCATTGTTAATGTTTGCTTCGATGGCTTGTTTAAAAGCTGCTACGGCATTATGATGTTTTCCCCAACTTTGATATGCCAAGCCAATATGGAAATATACTTCGTCACGGTCTTCGGCAATATCTAAGATTTCAGTCAGCAATTCTATGGCTGTTTGATAGTCACCTTTTAAATTGTAAATAGTACTTTTTAAATAAATGGTATCGCTATCAAATGGGTTGAAAAGTTCAGCTTGTTCTACTACTTCAAGTGCTTCATCGTGTTTTCCTTGATTAGCAAGTAGCTCTGCTTTACAAAGCATAAGCTCTAAAGAGTAAGGATATTGCTCAAGAGCAATATTACAGGCTTGCATGGCATCGTCTATTTTCCCTTCTTCCATATAATGCTCTACGATGAGTTCGTAGGTATCAAGGTCGAAAAATGAGTTTTCCCTACGTTTGAGCATAGACTCAAAACGCCTCACTGAATGTAGTGTGTCCTCTTGGCGGTCTTCAAAATCTTGTTCCATCATTGATTGTAGGGGGGTGAGGTGATGTTTACTGTGGTTGGTAATTAATCATTTGAAATTAAAAAATCAATTTCAATGCCTGACTCTCTTATTGCTAAGATAAAAAAAAACTTTTAATTTTCCAACATCCCTTAATTCCTTGCTTAATATTCAATCAAAGCAAGGAATTTTCTAAATATTATTTTAAAGCTAATTGTACTTTTCCTTGAGCTTACTACAAATACGTTCAAGGCTTTCATCCAAATTTTTAAAAGAAAAACCAATGCTATTTTTTAGTTTTTGGTTTTTATAAAAGAAATGATGATTCGCTGAAATAGCAGTTTCTTTTGTAAGTAAGGGTGCATTTCCCGTAAACTTACTTTTCAGGGCTTCTACTCGCCAAAGAATAGCAGTAAGCATTTTACTGATAGATTTTTTTGGAGCTTTTTTTCCCAACAACAAAGCCGTCTTCTCAAAAAAATCTTTGTAAGTTATACTTCCGGCATTGAGGATAAATCTTTCGCCAGAAATATCCGAACGCATCAATTGAAAAATACTTTCAGCTACATCTTCAATATCAACGTAATTCAATGTTCCGTTCGGGTAATAGCGATGTTCTTCGTTAGCATATCTGAACAATTGTGTACTACTTTTGTTCCAATTTGCTTCGCCAAGAATGAGTGAAGGATTGACAATCACACAATTTAAGCCTTCTGAAAACCCACGCCATACTTCCATTTCTGCCAAATACTTCGATTTTGCATAATTTGAATTAAGGGGACTTTCTTCCCAAGTAGCTTTTTCGTCGATTTCTATCACAGCTTTTACCGCATTTTCATCTGGAACTTTTCTACCCAAAGCTGCGACGGAACTTACAAAACATAATTTTTTTACGTTTTGTGATAAACAACTGTTGACGACATTGGCTGTACCTTCGATATTAGTTTTAAACATCAAGTCACGGTCTTTTGGGGCAAATGATACAATTGCTGCGGTATGCACCACCCAATCAACCTCTGCGATGATTTTTTCTAAAGCCAATACATCCAGTACATCGGCTTCGTGCCATAAGATTTGTGACTGAATATCTTCAATCAGCGACATGTCGCTGTTATTTCTTTTTAGTCCAATTACTTGATAGCCAGCTTTTAAAAAACGTTTGGCTACAAAACTTCCCACCAAGCCAGTAATGCCAGTGATAAGGATATTTTTGGGTTCTTGAATCACAATAATTTTAACATAGAAACATTCACGTACATTTGTAACTACAAAGGTAAATCCAAAACATTAGAAACAATTATAAAGTGATAAAGAAAGCATTTATAGATTTAGGAACGAATACTTTTCAGCTACTTATTGTAGCTCAAGATGGCGAAAACTATCAAAAAATCCATGAGGATAGTTACGCCGCAAAAATTGGTTTAGGAGGAATTTCTTCGGGCATCATTACAGAAGAAGGTATCCAAAGAGCGATTGTGGGCTTGAAGTACTTTCAAGAAAAAATGGATGAAGTAGGCGGAGTGACCCTCGAAAATATTTTTGCAACGGCTACCAGTGCGGTAAGGAATGCCAAAAACGGACAAGCGTTTTGTGAACGAATCCTTGAAAAAACAGGCATTGCCATCAATGTAATTTCGGGTGAAGAAGAAGCTGGCTTGATTTATGAGGGAGTAAAGCTGGGTACAAAAATCGGGAAAAGTACTTCTATGATTTTAGATATAGGTGGCGGTTCGGTTGAATTTATTATTTGTAATGAAGACAGAATTTTCTGGAAACAAAGTTTTGAAATTGGCGGACAGCGTTTGATGGATAAATTTATGAATTCCGACCCGATTTCACCTCGCTCGGTACAATTGCTTAAAAACTACTTAGAAGAACAACTATTGCCATTAACAAATGCCGTTCATCAGTATGCACCGGTGAGTATTATTGGCTCGGCGGGTTCTTTTGAAACTTTAGTGGATTTGTACTATATGAAGGAATTCGGGCATTTACCACCCACAGAACAGGTCTCTTTTGAGCTTCCTCTTGCCGAATTTTACGACTCATTCTTGAAAATTGTCGCTGGAAATCATGAAGAAAGAATGGCTTTGCCGGGCATGATTAGCCTCAGAGTGAATATGATTGTGGTGGCAGTTGTACTTATCGACTTTATCTTGAAGCGTTATGATATTCAACAAATTAAGGTGTCTAATTTTGCTTTAAAAGAAGGAGTACTTAGCCGTCATTTAGGCAAGATATAAATAAAAACGCTTTGGAATGGCTTTATTATAAATGCTTTATTTATAGCGTATTGTGCTGGAGATGGATAATTTATGAAAGATATTTTTCCATACTTGTATATCTGATTAATCATTTTTTTTCGTTAAACTTGTTAAAAAATTAAATAACCCTCAACATTTATTTTCATTGATTCAAGCCTAATTTACAACTTGACTCTTCGTAATCCGTAAAACACTATGCAGACCTTCCTAAGTATTCTCTTACAAACCAATGTTATTTCTCCTGATTCTGTTTCTGCTGTTACGTCAGCCACTCCAGTAAGTAATGCTGATGCCGAAATGAATATTCTGAATCTCTTGGAAAAAGGTGGATGGGTAATGATTCCGATTTTTATTCTGTTCGCTATTGCATTGTTCTTGTTTTTTGAGCGATACTTCTATATTCGTAAAACCGCAAAATTAGATAATACCTTTTTGTATTCAATCCGTGAAATGTTGTACAGCGGAAATGTAAAAGGAGCTATCAATTATTGTAAAAACTCGCAATACCCGATTGCAAGATTATTAGAAAAAGGTTTGAACCGCTTGGGTTCTCCGATTAGAGACATCGAAACTGCGATTGAAAATACGGCAAGAGTAGAGATTTATAACATGGAGAAAAATCTTACCTATCTTTCGGCTATCGCTAAAATTGCTCCCATGTTTGGCTTTTTAGGTACTGTTTCTGGTATGATTCGTACTTTCCATAATATTTCAGTGGCAAATAAAATTGATATTAGTACCATTGCCAGTGGTATTTATGAAAAAATGGTAACCTCTGCCACAGGTTTAATTGTGGGGATTATTGCTTACTTTTTCTATACCATTCTTACTTCTATGATTGACCGTGCGGTAAACAAAATGGAAATTACAGCCATCGACTTCTTAGATATTTTGCATAAACCAGCTTCTAAGTAGTGATTGGTAAATAGTGATTGGTGATTAGTATTCAGCAATCACTTATGGTAAATAAAACATCGCTTAAACCGCAATTAAATGAATAAGCGTTAGTTAAGCCATCATTCTTCAAAATTTCAAATGTATGAATATAAGAAAACGCACACGAGAGCAATCGGAAGTAGAAACAGGGGCATTGGCAGACATACTTTTTTTCCTAATGATGTTCTTTTTGATGATTTCTACTTTGGCGAGTCCAGATGCTATTAAGCTTTTATTGCCCGAATCATCAACGGCACAACAAACAGCCACAAAAGAAAATATTCGTCTGACTGTGGACGAAAACAATAAGTATTTCGTAGATGACGTAGAAGTACCATTCGACCAATTGGAAACATATTTGGGCGAGGAAGCCAAAAAGAAAGGTTCTGAAACCGTAATTCTGAGAATTGCTAAAGATAGAACTGTACAAGATTTAACGGTTATTCACGACATCATCGCCCGATTGAATTTAGCAATGGTAATGGCAACCGATAAAATATAGTTGAACAGCCAATACATGAATTACTTACTTATCGCATTAAAATCAATAGCCGTTTACGCATTTATCGTAGCGGCTATTCGTTTATTTGGCAAAAAAGAACTTTCACAACTTTCTGTCATTGATTTGGTTTTTATCTTACTCATCTCCAATGCTGTACAGAACGCAATGGTTGGGGCAGATAGTACCCTTTTAGGTGGTTTTGCAGCCGCAGGCGGTTTATTTGTTACCAACTTTTTACTGAAAAAATTGATGTTCAATCATCAGTCAATCAGCAGAATGATTCAAGGTGAACCTTTAATGTTGATTTATAAAGGTAAAACAAAAGAACAAGCCTTGCTAAAATCAGGTTTAACTTTGGATGAGTTGAAAGCCGCTGTTCGTGAACACGGCGTAGAAGGTATCGAAAACGTAGATTTGGCAGTATTAGAAGTAGATGGCAATATTAGCGTTTTATCAAACGATTACGCTCAACGAACTTCAAAGAAGAGAAAAGCCCATAAATTTTTGTCAAAAAATGAGTGATTTTGAGATTTTATTCCATCATGTTTTTCATAATGATGATTTTGTGAAAATACTTGCTGCTACTTGTGTAGGAGCTTTGATTGGTCTTGAACGTGAATACAGAAGTAAATCAGCAGGCTTGCGTACTTTCACGCTGATTTCGGTCGGATGTACAATTTTTACCATTTTATCTGAAAAAATGGGCGATGGCGTTTCGCCCGACAGGATTGCCGCCAATGTCATCACTGGGATTGGTTTTTTGGGTGCAGGCGTAATTTTTAAGATGGATGACCGCATTAAAGGACTGACTACGGCTACGATTATTTGGGTGACGGCTTCGTTGGGAATGGCGATTGGCGATGGACATATTTTACTTTCGTTTCTTGGAACTACCGTAGTGTATATAGTACTTGGAGTTTTTGTGAAATTGGAAGTTTTGATGGGAAAGTTTGGACGCACCCATAATTACCGAATTGTTTGCGAGTACTCTCCAGATGTGTTTAAGCGTTTAGAGACTATTTTTGGACAATGCGACCTTGTTGCTAAAAGAGGCAAGCAGACCATTAATAAAAATGTATTAGTAAGTAACTGGTCAGTCCGTGGACGTTCAAATAAGCATGATAAATTAGTAAAAAAACTCTTGGCTGATGCTTCGGTGAAGGAATTGGAGTTTTAAATCGGGAGTGTTTACTTTTACTTTATGGTCATTCTATTTTACTTTAAAGGCGTTTAATTTTACTTTATTGCCATTCTAATTTACTTTGGAAGTGTTCACTTTTCCTTTATTGTCATTCTAATTTACTTTGGAGGCGTTCACTTTTACTTTATTGTCATTCTAATTTACTTTGGAGGCGTTAACTTTTACTTTATTGTCATTCAATTTAACAAATACTTTCATTGAAATATAGCCTATTTTGATGAATGAGTGATTCATTGATAATAATCTCCAAATCACTCATTCGCTAATTACTCAATAACTATACAAAAGCATTCAATACCAAAACGCCTACTAAACCTACCACCGCTACGATACTTTCCATCATTGACCAAGATTTAATGGTATTTTTAATACTTAAATTGAAATACTCTTTGAACAACCAGAAACCAGGGTCGTTTACATGAGAAAACATCAAGCTACCTACGCCAATCGCCAAAACCATCAAGTTAGGATTTACACCCGATTGTGCTACTAAAGGTGCCATAATTCCAGCGGCTGTTAGTCCAGCAACGGTAGCAGACCCCACACAAACACGAATGATTGCCGAAACTAACCAGCCCAAAATAAGTGGGTCGAGAGGTAAAGTTTTTAGGATAGTGGCAATATCATTACTTACGCCACTGTCGATTAATATCTGTTTTAATGCACCTGCTCCACCAATAATCAAGATAATCATCGAAACATCTTTAACCGCTTCCGTATAAGTGGACATAATAGATTTCATAGAAGTTCCCATATTTGTACCCAAAGTAAAGGTGGCAACAATTACCGAAATCAACATTACGATAGAAGGGTCAGAAACGAAAGCTCCAAATGATTTTAAAGATTCGCTGTCTTTCCAAATGGTAGCCATCAAAGTAGTGGAAGCTAATAAAATCACAGGAAGCAAAGAAGTCAAAAAGCTATTCAAACCACTGGGCAATTGGTCTTCTGAAAGCGTTTTACTTTGAAACGTTTCAAGAGGTTTTGAAGGAATATTTTTTAAAGTCATCGCAAATAAAGGCCCTGCAATTACGATTGTTGGAATGGCAATGATAATGCCATACACTAAAGTAAGTCCCATATTGGCGTTGAATTGGGCTACCAAGGCAGCAGGCGAGGGGTGAGGTGGTAAAAAACCATGTGCGACCGACAAAGAAGCCAACATCGGCAAGCCAATATAAACAGCAGGCAATTTATACTGATTAACCACCGAAAAAATCAATGGAATCATTAATACAAAGCCAACATTATAAAAAAGAGGAATACCAATGATGAAACCTGTACAAACCAAACCCCATTGGATGTATTTGACACCAAAAATTTTCATCATCACAGAAGCAATCTTCTGAGCTGCTCCGCTTTCGGCAACAATTTTACCGAGCATTGCACCCAGAGCAATGACGATTACCAAAGAACCGAGCATATCGCCAATACCTTTTTGTAAGGATTTCCCGATACTGCTCAAGGGAACACCAGTCGTAAGACCAGCGACTACCGATACAATTAAAAATGCTAAGAAAGGATTGAGTTTTCCCCAAGTAATCAGCAGGACTAAAAGCCCAATGCACATAAAAATAGTAAAGAGTGTCATTATTGTTAAAATTGGATAAGGTAAATAAGTGATAAACCTAAATATTTGGATTGTATAGTTTATCCTTTTTTGAAATAATTTTTATAAAAAAAGTATTTCTATTCTCTATCAAGCTTTTACTAAGAGAATGGAAATATTTGAGCAAATTTTACAATACATTCATTGAATCGCTAACAAAACTCAAACTTAACATGAAAAAGAAAAATTCTTTGTTTTTTTACTTATTCCTAAGCCTTGTAAGTACTACGCTTTTAGCACAGAAACCACAACAATTTACGTCGGGACTTACTCCAGAAAAAGTAGGGGTTTCGTCCGAACGATTGTCAAGAGTAGAAACTTTGATTTCACAAAAAATTGCTGAGAAGCGTATTCCGGGAGCAGTAGTCTTTGCGGCTCGTCACGGACAAATTGTAATGAACAAAGCCTTTGGTATGAACGATATTGAAGCCAATAAACCACTGAAAAATAATGATATTTTCAGAATGATGTCGATGTCGAAAGCCATTACTTCTATTGCGGTAATGATGTTGTACGAAGAAGGAAAGTTTAATTTAGATGACCCTATTTCTAAATTTATTCCTGCTTTCAAAAATTCACAAATTTTAGATAGCGTAAATCCAGCTGATAGTTCTTATACTGCTCATCCTGCCAAAAAAGAAATTACTATTCGTCATTTATTGACGCACACAGCTGGTATTCCGTATCAAAATAAAATTTATGAAAAGGCAAAAATACCTTTTTATTTTTCAGTAAAACCAGAAAAACTTTCTGAGACTATTCCACGCTTGGCGGCTTTACCTAAAATGCACGAACCGGGCGAGAAATTTACTTACGGCTTGAATACTGATGTACTCGGTTATTTTGTAGAAATAGTATCAGGAATGCCTTTTGATAAATTTTTAAAGCAAAGAATTTTTGAACCACTTCAAATGAACGATACAGGTTTTTATGTAGATGAAGCTAAAAAAGATCGTTTGGTAAAAGTATATCAAGAAGTAGGAGTGGAGGCTGGTATCAGCCCAAGACCTAAGAATGAATGGACAGAATACCCGCTTACTGGTGCAAAAACTTATTTTTCAGGCGGAGCAGGACTTACTTCAACGGCTCAGGATTATGCTAAAATTTGTCAGTTGATGCTGAATAATGGCGTTTTTAACAACAAAAGATTGTTAAGTAGAAAGACTGTTGAATTGATGACGATGAATCAAATTAATGAATTGACCGTTCGAGATGGAACAAATAAATTTGGTTTGGGCTTTGAAATTTTTACAGGAGAAGGCATTACTAAATTACCAGTTTCAGAAGGTGCTTATGGCTGGGGAGGAATGTATTATACACACTATATGATTGATCCTAAGGAAGATTTTATCATGGTTGTACTCTTTCAAGTGTTCCCAACAAAGGGCTGGGGCATAGAAAAACAAGTACAGCAATTACTCTATCAGTCAATTATTGACTAATTTGCTTGACATTTTAATAAGTAAATTCTATCTTTGCACCTCCATTACAAAATTTGATTTAAAACAAACAAATAATATGCTGATTATCAACATTAAAGAAAACGAGTCAATCGACAAAGCGTTAAAAAGATTCAAGAAAAAATTTGAAAAAACTGGCGTTGTAAAGCAACTTCGTAAGCGTGCGGCATTCGAAAAACCATCAATTGGTCGTCGTACAGAAATTATTCGTGCTACTTACAAGCAAAAAATGTACGGTAACGAAGAAGCATAGTTCATAGATTGATTTAATTTTCAAATAACATAAATATTTGTTATCAATTTAATCGTGAATTAAGCCGATAACCGTCAGCATCATATAGAAACGTCTGAATTACCTTTTGGTTTTTCAGACGTTTTTGTTTTTAGGGCTTTCTCCGTAACTTAATTGCAGATTTTCATTTCATCAATACTCCAGCAATCCAATGCCAGAAATTATCGAATTTTTCTTGAAGTACATCCAGTTTGAAAAAAGAAGTAGCGAACATACTTTAACGGCTTACCGTATTGATATGAAGCAGTTTACGGAGTATTTACAGAAATCTTACGATTTTTCACATCCTCAATTAGCAGATTTTCAGATGATTCGCTCTTGGATTGTTTCTATGGCTGAAAAGAAAGTAGAAAATAGGTCAATCAACAGAAAAATTGCGACGCTTAGAACTTTCTATAAATTTTTACTCAAGAAAAAAATTATAGAAAAAGACCCAATGTTTAAAGTATCAGCCCTAAAAACTGGGAAAAGTATTCCGTCTTTTGTGCGTGAAAGTGAATTGGATACGCTGTTAGATGATGTACAATTTTCAGAAGATTTTTCAGGGGTGCGTGATAAATTGGTTTTGGAGTTGTTGTACGGCACAGGAATGCGACTTTCAGAAATGATTAATTTGAAAGAACAAGATATTGATGCTTATAAAAGAGTGCTGATGGTTTTGGGAAAAAGAAATAAGCAAAGAGTGATTCCAATCAATGAACAATTATTATTATTGATTCAGCAGTACAAAGAATTTAAAATATCTGAGAAATTAGTCAATGAATACTTGATTGTGACTGATAAAGGTGAGCAATGTTATCCTGTGATGATTCAAAGGCTGACTAAGAAATATTTATCGTTAGTAACGACACTTACCAAAAAATCACCTCACATTTTACGACATTCTTATGCTACTCATTTGTTAAATAAAGGGGCAGATTTGAATGCCATTAAAGATTTGCTGGGTCATTCTTCTCTTTCGGCTACGCAGGTTTATACGCACAATTCAATGGAAAAGCTAAAGAAAATATATGAGCAGGCACATCCGAAAGCATAAAAAAGGGTTTGGCAATATTGTCAAACCCTTTTTTATGTTAATTACTTATAATCTTCGTCGTCATCGAATTTGAATTTATCCAAATCGAAAAGCGAATCTGTTAAATCTTTGAATTGAAGTCCTTTTTCAAGGTTCTTTTTAGAAATGATAGAGAATTCAGAAAGTCCGTGCAAGACAAATTCCATCATAAATAATTTTTCTCTTCCTTGAATGGCTGGATATACTTTTTCGATAAGTTCGTCCAGACCATCAATGGTTCTCAAACGTGCCGAGTATTCGCTGTCTGAACAATCATTTAAAATATCCATCACATTGCCATCCATAAACCAGTCGATAATTGGCTTATAAGGATTTTTACCAGCTTTGTCTTTCGCAACTTTCTTAATTTTTTCTGGGTCTGGAAAGAAGTTTAAGAATTGAGCTCTGATGGCTTTTCCAACCAAATTCTGAGCTACAATTACTGGTCCTTCAACTTCTCCTTCGTAAACCAATTCAACTTTACCACAAACCGCAGGAATTACGCCAATTAAATCGGCAACACGCACATAAGTTTTGTCTTCACCGTTGATTAAAGCTCTTCTTTCGGCAGCAGAAATTAGATTTTCATAAGCAGAAATGGTCATACGAGCTGAAACGCCTGATTTTGCATCAACATATTCAGATGAACGGGCTTCAATGGCAATTTGCTCAATCAAATCGTCCATGATGTGATTGGTCGTTACTAATTCTTCTTGTTCGCCTTTGAGTTTTGCTTCTTGCAAAGTAATCTTTTTCCCGATTTCTAAAGTTTTCGGATAGTGCGTTACAATCTGCGAATCAATACGGTCTTTCAAAGGCGTTACGATTGAACCACGATTGGTATAATCTTCTGGATTGGCAGTAAAAACGAATTGCAAATCTAAAGGCAAACGAATTTTAAAACCACGAATTTGTATGTCACCTTCTTGTAAAATGTTGAACAAAGAAACCTGAATACGTGCTTGTAAATCGGGCAATTCGTTAATCACAAAAATACAACGATGCGAGCGTGGAATCAATCCAAAATGCACTACTCTTTCATCTGAATATGGCAAGCGAAGCGTAGCGGCTTTAATTGGGTCGGCATCTCCAATCAAATCGGCTACTGACACGTCTGGCGTTGCTAATTTTTCAGTATAGCGGTCGCTACGGTGCATCCAAGTAACAGGCGTTAAGTCGCCATGTTCTTCGATTAAATCTTTGGCAAAACGAGAAAGTGGTTGCATCGGGTCGTCGTTCAGTTCCGAACCTTTCACCACGGGAATATACTCATCCAATAAATTCACCATCAAACGGGCAATACGAGTTTTCGCTTGTCCACGTAAACCCAGTAAGTTGATGTGATGTTGCGAAAGTATCGCTCTTTCAATATCTGGAATTACGGTGTCTTCGTAGCCCCAAATACCTTCAAAAACGTTTTCTTTGTTTCTAATTTTTACAATTAAATTATCTCTTAATTCATCTTTGATAGATTTTGGTTGATAGCCCGATGCTTTTAATTGACCGAGCGTGTGGATGTTTAAAAGTGCTGTTGAATCGATTGTTTTGTACGACATTATGCTTTTGTATCTTTTGTAAAAATTAAATTATTTCAAGTGAGAAAGATTCTTTTTGTTCAAAACGGCAGAGCCATAGCTTCGGTTGGCAATAAAACTTAGCACATCTCTATTTTGAATATTTTGTCCTTTCATTTTTAGTTTGATTACCTCTGAGGATGCTTCATTACTTTCAGTATAGTTTTCATCATCGTATGACTTTGAAACAAATAAATCTTTGGCAAATGGCTCGCCTTGAGCTCGGTAAGGTAAAATTTTTGCCTTTGCTTCGTGGTCGATACACTGTAAGTAGGCTTCGTGCTTGTCAGCAGCTATATAAATCGGTCTTAAATTCATGATTTCTGAATGTTTGATGGTTTAAGAATGCGATTATGGTAATTTGAAAATTTGATAATTTGAAAATGCTTCTTTTATCAATTATCAATTTTTTTTCTGATTTGCTTTTTACTTAACTGACACTTGTCAAGTAAAATGCTCAAATCTCACAGCTAAAAGCTAAATTACCTCACACCTTTCTTTCTATTTTTTTCATAATCTTCAAAAATGAACTCGCCGAGTCCTTTTAATGAAGAGTAATACGCTCTACCGTTATTTATCTTGGTGAATTCTTGTACAAATTCTTTTAGATATTGGTCACGAGCAATCATAAAAGTTGTTACTGGAATTTTTAATCGACGACATTGTGCCGCCAAGGTTAAAGTTTTGTTGAGAATTTTTTTATCTAAACCAAACGAGTTTTTATAATAACGAATACCTTCTTTCAAGCAAGTAGGTTTGCCGTCGGTTATCATAAAAATCTGTTTGTTTTTATTTTTTCTTCTTCTTAATAAATCCATTGCCAATTCCAAACCAGCCACAGTATTGGTATGATAAGGCCCAACTTCTAAGTAGGGCAAATCTCGTACTTGTATTTGCCAAGCATCATTTCCGAAAACAATTACGTCTAAAGTATCCTTTGGGTACTTCGTCATAATCAGTTCAGCCATTGCCATCGCTACTTTTTTGGCTGGCGTAATTCGGTCTTCTCCATACAGAATCATCGAGTGTGAAATATCAATCATCAAAACGGTTGAAGTTTGTGCTTTGTACTCTTTGTCAACGATTTCTAAATCGTTTTCAGTAAGCATAAAACTTTCAACGCCATTATTGATTTGGGCATTTCTGATAGATTCCGTCATCGCAATTTGGTCCATGGCATCGCCAAACTGAAATTCTCTGCGGTCGGTATTATTTTCGTCGCCAGTGCCTTGGTAGGGCGTTCTATGATTTCCGTTTGAACCTGTTTTCTTTAATTTACCGAAAATCTCATCCAAAGATTGCTTTCTGATACTTTGTTCGCCTTTTGAAGTAAGTATTTGTTCTTGTTCACCTTCTTCGTTTTTTTCTTCTTTAATATAGCCTTTGGCTTTTAAGTCTTCGATGAAGTCGGCAATTCCGTAAGATTCGTCTGTAAGATTATATTGTTTGTCTAAGGAAGTCAACCACGATAAAGCCTCTGAAACATTTCCAGCCGTCATGGTTACTAATTGATTAAAAATATCTAAAAGCTGGTCGAATTTGGCTTTTTTGCCATCTTCGGCTTCTTGTGGAATATATTCTGAGAAACGATAGCCAAGCATAATTGAATGGGATTGATGAGTATTGAGCGTAAATTTTTATGGCACAATATAAATATAAACAAAAAGTTGGAGGAATGGGTTTAGTTTTGGTTCAATATTAATCGTAAGAAAGCAAAAAATCCATACAATTAGCTTTCACTAAAAGTATGGATTTGAAGATTTTTATTAAAAAATATAATAATTTATAGCGTATTTGGTTTGTAAACCTTGATTACTCCGTCGTTTTCGCTACTTACAACTAATAAACTTTTTTGGATTGGGCTATTTTTAGCGGGAATAAACAATACGCCTTCTGGTGCGTCGCCACATTTTATAATTTGTAAGAAAACAGGGCTTGTAGGAACGCTTACATCATAAACTGCTACGGCATCTACTCTTTCCATGCCTACAAAAGCGACTTTTTTGTTTCCAACTTTACCGATAGTAATACCTTCTGGTTCGATAGACTTGTCATCACTTCTGGTATCATCGTAAACACCTGCGGCGATAATTTTAGTGTCTAATTCATTTTTGCTATCAAATAATAAATTTCCGTCATTTCCATTCCAAACACTGAATGAACGAGCCCCTAATGAGTATAGAAAATCATAGTCACCGTCGCCGTCAGTGTCTCCCAAAGTAGTTGTTACGTTTAATCTACCAGCTTTGGCAGTTTGAATAAAAGTAGCATCTGGGAAATTGGTAGGGTCTAATTTTAGCGAAGCTACTCTTTTAATTTCTGCAAAAGCATCATATTCTCTCGAATCGCCTTCGTTTGCAGTGAATAAATATGGGATTCCACCTTGTTCCATAAAGGCAATGGCATCAGGTTGATACATACCTTTTACATTCCATTTGGCAGGAGCAATTACATTATCTCTATCGCTAATATCAACGGCATTGGCATCAAGATTATAATCTTTGAAACCCAATGGAAAGATAGAAGTAATAGTTTTTGTTTCAATATTTAATTTTGCGATGGCATTATTTTCTTGGAGTGTCACCCAAGCCGTTTTTGAATCGTCTGAAACAGCGATGTATTCTGGTTCAATGTCTTTGGCAAAAGTGGCATTTAATCCAAAAATTCTTAAACCTTTAGCCATTAGAGCAGTCTGTTGAGTAGCAAAACTCGAAAAATCAATAGTATTTACTGTATAATTGTTATTAACAGCAATGATAGAAACAGAACCAACGGGGTCATTGGTGTAAGTAGCGTTCGGTTCACCTTCATTGGCAGTAAGAATATAATTTCCATCGGGCGTATAAGTAACCATATCTGGCAAAGCACCAACGTTCACTACTTTTACTTCTTTGTAGTCTGATGTATTAAAAACAACTACTTTACCATTCGCTTGTTTGTCCGATGCTTCTATTGCAGCGGCTAATTTACCATTCGATACCGATACGCTATTTACCGCACCGCCGTAAGGAGCCATGCTAATAGAACTGATTACTTGTAGTTTGGTTGGGTCGGCAAAATCGATGACATCAATTTTATTCACTGTTCCGTTGTTCACTACAAACAAACGTTTTGTTTGTGGGTCATAAGCGGAAATTTCGGCAGCACCAACATCGCCAATATCAAGTGTACCAATTTCAGCGAATGTGGCGGCATCTTCATTAACAAAGAACTCTTCTTCATCTTTACTGCAACTGAAGAAATATTGGGTAGCAAATAATAAACTAAGGATTAGTAATGATTTTTTCATGTTTTTTTTCTTGCAAAACTATATCCCGGTAGCTCAGTGCTTGTTAAGTCATCTTTAAGTTTAGATTAATTTGAAATTACCTAGAACGATTTCTAATCAATTCGATTACGTTTATTTAGACTATGTACAAATAAATATCCTTATTTATTTGTATTTAGTCTAAATAGTCTATACTTTTGTCGCATCAAAAAAGCAAAAGCGATTTTAAATGTGTAAATGCTTATAAGATATAGTCACAGATAAATTTTCGAATATTATTAACAACAGACCTCATTCTAAATAAATATCCTTACTCATATTTTTTTAACAGAATACTTAGAATAAGTCTAAATAAAAACAAAAAAATGAAAAACTCTATCAAACAGTTCAATCTAATTTTAATACTACTTATCAGTTCAAGTTTTACTGTATTCTCACAAACAGGAAGTATCAAAGGAAAGATTACTAATAAAGGCGGAGATGCACTTCAATTCGTAAACATCACGATTAAAAACACTAAACAAGGTACGATTTCAAATGAAGATGGAGAATTTTTACTAAAGAATGTAAAAGTTGGCGACCAAACTATTGTAATGCAATTTGTAGGTTTGAAAACCGTAGAAAGTAAAGTTAATGTAAAAGCAAACAGTACAAGTGAAGTAAGTTTTGCCTTAGAAGAAAGCTCAAGTGAATTGTCGGAAGTAACAGTAATGGGCGTACAATCGGCAAATGAAAAGACTGTAAACATTGGTAAAATTGCTATTAAACCAATGGATTTGCCACAAGCAGTAGCAACGATTGATAGAACAGTATTAGAACGCCAACAAGTATTACGCCTGAGCGATGCCTTGATGAACGCAAACGGCGTTTATATTATGGGAAATACAGGAGGTTATCAGGAAGAAATTGCGGGTCGTGGTTTTGCATTTGGTAGCTCAAATACTTTCAAAAACGGAGCAAGATATTTTAATGGTACTTTACCAGAAATGTCTTCAATCGAAAAAGTAGAAATTATGAAAGGAAGTACCGCTATTTTATTTGGTAACGTAGCCGCTGGTGGTATTTTGAACTTGGTAACGAAAAAACCAAAATTTGAATCAGGTGGTTCTGTTTCGATGCGTTTGGGTTCGTACAATTTTTATAAACCAACTGTGGATTTGTACGGCTCGGTACTTGGTAGCAAAAAAGTAGCGTATCGTATCAATGGTACTTATGAAAATGGGGAAAGTTTCCGTGAGAATGTAAATTCTGAAAGAGTGTATGTGAATCCATCTTTGCTTTTCAAATTGAGCGATAAAACTGAAATCATTTTGGAAGGTGATTATATGAAAGACCGTAGAACGGCTGACTTTGGAATCGGAGCAATCAATTATGTCATTACAGGCTTACCACGTGAGAAATTCTTAGGCGTGAAATGGTCATACTTCGATATTAAACAACAAACTGCCAACGTTACGGTTAATCACCAAATCAGTAACAACTGGAAAATCTCAGGAACGGCAGCTTACAGAGCTTACCAAAGCGAATTATTTGCAACAACTCGTCCTACTTCTATCGCAACAAACGGAACATTAGTAAGAAGTATTCAGCGTTCGGAAGTTGATGAAAAATATTTGATGGGACAAATTGATTTAACTGGTCAGTTCAAAACAGGGAAAATCGCTCATAATGTGTTGATTGGTTCTGATGTGGATAGCTATGATACCAAAACGACTGCTTATACATCGGCTGTTTATGATACCATCAATGTTTTTAGCGAAACAATCGTTGACAAACGTAGCGACAGACCTACTTTAGCAGTAAACACCATTACAACTGCACCAGTGAATCGTTTCGGAGTTTATGCACAAGATTTAGTAAGTATTTCAGATAAAATCAAGTTTTTAGCAGGTTTACGTTATAGCTATCAAGAAACAAAAAGTTCAGCTTTAGCAGTTAGAACAAACGTAACAACTGAATCATCTGCTTATGACGACGCTTTTTCACCACGTTTAGGTTTGGTGTATCAGCCTAACAAGAAAATGGCTTTCTTCAGTAGCTACTCAAATTCATTTACCTTAAATACTGGAGTTGATATTTATGGAAGTGCTTTGAAACCTTCCTTGATAGACCAAGTAGAATTAGGAATGAAAAACGAATTATTCAACGGTTTACTTTCTGCAAACATTACGGTTTATCAAATCAAAAACAGCAATTTAGCCCAAACTGCTTTATTCGATAAAGATGGAAAAGCAAACAGCAATACTAACATCAGAGAATTGGCAGGCGAAGTAACAAGCCAAGGAGTTGAAGTAGATATTAAAAGTAAGCCATTTTTAGGATTCTCGTTATTGGCAGGTTATAGCTACAACGAAACAAAATACACTAAAAGTAATATTTACATTGTTGGAAGTTTATTGAGATACAATCCAAACCATACAGCCAATGCAAGTATTTACTATACTTTCTCTGATACAAAATTGAAAGGTTTAAATCTTGGCTTAACAGCGATGTATTTTGGAGAAAGAATGGCAGGTCGCTCTACAAGATTAACCGTTGCAAACGATGCTTTCAAATTGATTCAAGTAAATCCATATACACAAATTGACGCAAGCGTTGGATATAACTTCAAAAAATATTCAATCAGAGGAAAAGTATCAAACATCTTGAATGAATTGAGTTATAATATTCATGATGACAACTCTGTAAATCCTATCGCACCAAGAATGGTTTCCCTTACATTAGCTTATAAATGGTAATTTTTTATCAGTCAGTATTTATTACAAAGGCTTCGTACATTGTGCGGAGCTTTTTTTATGGAATCGTTTTATTGATAATTCGCAAATAGAAAT
Source organism: Arcicella rigui (assembly GCF_034929435.1). NCBI lineage: Bacteria > Pseudomonadati > Bacteroidota > Cytophagia > Cytophagales > Flectobacillaceae > Arcicella > Arcicella rigui. The sequence continues at coordinate 18,165 of NZ_JAYFUM010000008.1, read as the reverse complement.
GGCGAATAAGTATTTTTATTGCTTAATTATCAGTTACTTAATAAAATATAAGTTTCACAGAAATGATATTTTTTCTTTAGAAAATACGACTAAATTTTCAAATTTTCCTTTTTGTAAAAGACTTTACATTCACCATATTCTCTGGATAAAAACCATTGTTGGGCATAAATTAGATGAAATATTAAAAAGTTTAATGATAAATCTAAGTAAGAATCTGTTCGTTATTCTTTAAAACCAGTAGAGTATTGGTATATTTGCCGTTCATAAAATTAATAAATACAAAACCTGCTGTTGTAAAGCAGTCTGAGTGAAAAAAATCTTTGTGATGAACCTTCGCTCGTTCAATCAAACATTATGAAAGTATTAAAATTTGGAGGAACTTCTTGCGGTACTACTGAAAGTATCCAAGCAGTATTAGGGATTATCAAAGGCAAACAAGCTAAAGGTGAAAAAATTGCAGCCGTGTTTTCGGCAATGGGTGGCGTAACCAACCAATTGTTGAAAGCAGGAGATTTAGCTTCTACGGGTGATACATCTTACTTCGACATTGTAAAAGGTATTGAAGACCGTCATTTCACAGTTGTACGTGCATTAATTGACGTAAAAGCCCAGTCGAAAGTATTTGCCAACATTCGTACCATTATTAATGAATTAGAAGATTTACTGAAAGGTGTTTCTTTGATTCGTGAAATCTCAGCTCGAACATCCGACTTAATTGTGAGTTTCGGGGAAAGACTTTCAACGACATTGATTTATGAAATACTTCATGCACAAGGCGTAGATTGTCAGTTTTTAGATGCCAGAAAAGTAGTTAGAACTGATGCTCACTTTGGCATGGCAGCCGTAAATTTTGAAGTAACCAATCGCCAGATTCAGACATATTTTGCCAAAACAAAATCACTTCAATTGATTACCGGTTTTATTGGTTCAACTGAAAAAGGAGAAACGACAACTTTAGGGCGTGGAGGTTCTGATTATACAGGTTCGATTTTCGGAGCAGCACTGAATGCTGAAGAAATTGAAATCTGGACAGATGTAGATGGTATGATGACTGCCGACCCACGCAAAGTAAAAAACGCCTTTACCATTCCAACGATTACTTATGCAGAGGCAATGGAATTGACACACTTCGGGGCGAAAGTAATTTATCCGCCGTCGTTGCAGCCAGCATTTGCTAAAAATATACCGATTAGAGTACTCAATACTTTTAATACCGATTTTATCGGAACAGTTGTAAATCGTACAGCCGAACCATCAGAATACATCATTACAGGCATCAGCTCAATTGATAATTTAGCTTTGGTCAATTTACAAGGTTCTGGGATGATTGGTGTAGCAGGTGTTTCAGCGAAGCTATTTACTGTTTTAGCAAAACATAAAATTTCGGTGATTTTGATTTCTCAAGCCTCATCCGAACACTCTATTTGTTTTGCGATTGAGCCATCGGCTTCAGCTTCAGTAAAAGCATTATTAGAAGAAGAATTCAAAGCAGAAATTGCAGAAGGAGATGTAGAAGGCATTGAAATTCAAGAGAATCTTTCAGTAATTGCCGTTGTGGGTGAAGGAATGCGTCGTCATACAGGCGTAAGTGGTAAATTATTCTCAGTTTTAGGGAAAAACGGTATCAATATCGTTGCCACAGCACAAGGTTCATCTGAGTTGAATATTTCTGTGGTAATTGAAAAGAAAGATATTTCAAAAGCCCTTAATGTTATTCATGATTCTTTCTTCTTCTCGCAAGCCAAAACTTTGAATTTATTCTTGGTAGGAACAGGCTTGATAGGAAAAGCATTGTTGGAACAACTAAAAGGACAGGAAAATTATCTTTCAAAATACAAAGCTCTGAAAGTGAACTTGGTAGGAGTGATGAACTCTAAGAAAATGCTGATAGATGCTAAAGGCATTTCGATGGAAAATTGGGAAGAAGAGCGTGATTCAAAGGGTAAAACAGCAGAAATTTGGGCATTTGTTGAAGAAGCAAAACGCTTGAACTTACCTAATTCTGTTTTTGCAGATTGTACAGCGAATAAAGAAATTCACAATTATTACTTAGGGCTTTTTGAAGCGAATATTTCGGTAGTAACACCAAACAAAGTAGCCAATTCTGGTCGTTATGAAGACTACGCTTTACTTCATCGCACAGCTTTGAAAAAAGGCGTAAAGTTTTTGTATGAAACCAATGTAGGTGCAGGTTTGCCAGTTATCAATACTTTACAAGGTTTGATTGCCTCAGGCGATAGATTTGAGAAAATTGAAGGCGTACTTTCAGGAACTTTATCATATATTTTCAATAATTTTAAAGCAGGCGTAAAATTTGCCGACATCGTTCGTGAAGCCAAAGTAAAAGGTTACACCGAACCAGACCCACGTGAAGATTTAAGTGGAATGGATGTTGCCAGAAAGATTTTGATTTTAGGTCGTGAAATTGGTTTACGTCTCGAACCAGAAGATGTAGAAATCTTCAAATTATTGCCAGAAAATTGCGAAAAAGCACCAACCGTAGAAGATTTCTTCAAAGAATTAGAAGTATCTAATAGTTATTTTGAAGCGATGGTGAACGAAGCCGAAGCCAAAGGCGAAGTATTGAGATTTATTGCCACTTTAGAAAATAATAAAATTACGATAGGTGTAAGAAGTATCGGGAAAACGCATCCCTTCTACATGATGGACGGTGCCGACAACGTGATTTCATTCACCACAAAACGCTACCACGACCGTCCTTTGGTCATCAAAGGCCCCGGTGCTGGAGCAGAAGTAACCGCTTCAGGTGTATTTGCTGATATTGTGGCTATTGGGAGTTATTTAGCTTAGTTACAGTTAAAACCTTACGATTATGAACCTTATTTTAGAAAATGTTCAGCCCAAACACATTTCGTTGATTCAAGAATTAGCGAAGACTTTGCACTTTCAAGTAAAGGAAGACAACAGTATTAAGAAGAGTAAAAAGAAACTTAGTACTCAGCAAAAAGAGTTTGTTGAAGACTTAAAAGAGGCATTGACTCAAGTAGATTTGCATCAACAAGGAAAGATTGAGTTGCAGACTTTTGATGAGATGATGAATGAGCTTTAACATTATTCCCACTTCAAATTTCTTTAGAAAAGCCAAAAAGCTTTCTAAGAAATATGTTTCTTTCAAATCAGACTTAATGAATTTGAAAGAACAACTTCTGGAGAATCCTTTAGTGGGTACTTCGATTGGAAAGGATTGCTACAAAATTAGAATGTCAATTGCTTCTAAAGGAAAAGGTAAATCAGGTGGTGCAAGAGTAATTACTTGTGTGAAAATTGTAAATGAAACTATTTATCTCTTGACTATTTATGATAAAAGTGAACAAGAGAATATTAATGATAATGAATTAGATGAGCTTTTAAAGCAAGCTGGTCTTTGATTATATGACAAATTCAATAAAAGTATTTGCACCAGCTACGGTAGCTAATGTGGCTTGTGGTTTTGATATTTTCGGTTTTGCGGTTGATAACCCTGGCGATGAAATCATATTAAGAAAATCTGATACAAAAGGTGTCAAAATTTTAAAAATTGAGGGTGACGAAGGTCGTTTGCCTTTGGCAGCTGAGAAGAATACGGCTGGTATTGCCATCATCAAGTTTTTGGAAGCTATTGGCGAAACTGGTCAAGGTTTTGAGATGGAGCTTAAAAAGCTAATGCCTCTTGGCTCTGGTTTGGGTTCATCGGCGGCTTCGGCGGTGGCAGGAGTTTTTGCGGCGAATGAATTATTGGGAAAACCTTTGGCTCAAAAAGATTTATTACCCTTTGCTATGGAAGGCGAGTTTATCGCTTGTGGTTCGGCTCATGCGGATAATGTTGGGCCAAGTTTGATGGGCGGTTTTGTGGTAATTCGTTCTTATGACCCATTGGATATTATTCAATTGCGTACTCCGAAAGAACTTTATGCGACTATCGTTCATCCGCACATTGAAGTAAATACCAAAGACGCTCGTAATATTTTGAAAAGAGAAATTTCTTTAAAAAATACCATTACTCAAATGGGAAATGTAGCGGGTTTAGTAGCTGGTTTTATGTTGCCCGACTATGATTTGATTTCAAGAAGTTTGGTCGATGTTATCATCGAACCAATTCGCTCGATTTTGATTCCACAGTTTGATGATGTGAAAAATGCAGCATTAGAAAACGGTGCTTTAGGCTGTTCAATCTCTGGTTCTGGGCCTTCGATGTTTGCACTGTCGAAAGATTTATTTACAGCCAATAGAGTGGGTAAAGCCATGCAAGATGGTTTTGCCAAAGTTGGTATCGGTTCAGAATGTTATGTTTCTGGAATAAATCAAGCTGGCCCTGTTGTATTAGGTTAGACTTGCTATTTTCAGTATAATCCATTAATTTAGTTTATGAATATGAAGTTTAGAGAATCTTTTCTAAGCTTTATATTCATAAACTTTTTTGTTTTCAATTCATTTTATTTTAAATCTACCATGAGCGATTTAGTTGAAGTTTCAGCACGAATATATAGCGTTGAGGAGTATTTCGAAATCGAAAATCACTCAGAAATCCGTCATGAATTTGAAGACGGGATATTAATTCCTATGCCCGGAGAAACTTTAGATGCCAATGAAATTGCACAAAATTTCGTTACAACACTTCAAAAAATCCTTAGGAAAAAAGGATATAGAATGTTTGGACATGATGTTCGTACTATTGTGCATGAAAGAAGAATTTATCGTTATCCAGATGTTGTAGTTTCAGCTTCTGATACGCTTAAAGATATTCGTCATGTCACCGAACCTGTATTGATAGTTGAAGTACTTTCTGAAAGTACAGAAGAGGTTGATAGAAATAAGAAATTCAGACAGTACACGACGCTGCCATCGCTACAATATTATTTGATGGTGCATCAAGATATACCTTTGGTTGAATTTTATCGTCGCAAAGAGGCTACTTCAACCTTTGAATTCAATTTTATAGACGAACTCAATGATAAAATCGAATTTCCTTTATTTGATACCTCTATTACTTTGACTGATATTTATGAAGGAATTCAATTCAAGGGAAAAGATGATGAGGTAACTCAATGATTTAGCTTTTATAAAACCTGCAAAAGCAGGTTTTATATTTTTTCAAGTACTAAAAATCAAAAAGGCTGTCGCAATACATGTGACAGCCTTTTTGATATAAATTTTAGAAAATTAATTTCCCACTACAAATACTGCGTTACCGAAAAGTAATTTGCCATTTTGCCAAAAACCTCTGAAAACTGGGTCGTTGGCTAAATAAACTACTTGTCCACGTCCCAAATCTTGTGTTCCGAAAATTAAAGAATTTTTTAGTTTTTCTTGAGCTTTTGCTCCTGCATAACCTGCTACTAAATCTTTATTTTTGGTTACACCCACATTCCATCCGTCGCTCAAATATTGAAAATCTGACGATTCTAATACCAAACTAAAGTAAGTCTTATCATAACCGAAGGCTAAGGGATGTGTATTATCCATCGTAAGTTTATAAATACTGCCCGGTGTTTCTTCCGAAACACTTTCTCTTTCTGCATTGGCAAAAATTTTCAATTTACTGGCATCAGTTTCTTTTTTCTTGTCTTCGTCTTTGTGCTTTAATTCAAAACCGTCTTTACCAGCCAAATTATTTAATGCTCCTTGTACGGCAATTAATTTTCCGCCTGCACGAATCCACTCTCTTACTTTACTAAGATTACGTTCATCTAAAGATTTTCCATAGCTTCCGTCTGTCAAAATCAAAACATCAAATTTTGCTAAATCGAGGTTGCCTAAAGTATTTTCGCCGATAATCGTTACAGGATATTCAATTTGTTTATCGAAGAAATGCCAAGTAGCACCAAACGCCGTTGGCGAAACGCCATCACCTGCAAGTATGGCAACTTTTGGAGCTTTCAAATATGAAACGTTGTCTGAGCCAAAATCTGAGCCTTTACTTGCCATCCCTGTTGCAACGCTGTATAAATTTACTTGTAGTCTTTCTGCTTCCGCTTTTACAATTTTGTCGAAAGCATCACCTAAGCGTTCATTTCCTGTACGAGTAATTACGAGTGTTCCTTCGTTGAAAGCAAGGTTTTCTATTTCAAAAGGTTTGGCTGCCGAACGTACTTTAATACCTTTTTTCAATAAAGAAGCCAATAATTTCAATTCACTGAAAGCCTGCCATTTTACTAAATAAGCATAAGGTTTGTCGATTTTAGAAGCTTGTGGCACAAATTGCGGCTTTGAAGCTGGTACTACTTTATCTTTTACCGCATAAGCATTTAAGCCATAAGCATAAGGCAATGACCACGAGGTAATATCATAAGTAACTGAATCTTCAACCATCGTTTTAGGTTCAATCAAAATCTTTAGCAAGGTTGAGCGTGGTTGATAAAGATTGATAATGATGTCGTCGGGTTCAATGGTGAAACTTGCCGTTTTATCGTCTTGATAGCTATATCCAGAAGCCAAATAAGACCTTCCAGCAACGCCATATTGGAAATTCTCTTTGTCTAAATAATTCAAAAATTCACGAGTTCTACTTTCATTTCCTTTAGTTTTGAAAATGAACGATTTGTACTGTCCAACTGGATTTTTCTGTGCATTGTCATAAAATTTGATAAATTCCGTCACAGTTTTATCAGCATTTGCTGATATGGCTTCCATACAAGCAAAAGAAGTACTTAAATGGTGGTCAATTCTTTGTTTTAAAGTAAGTGTATCACCATCTCTTTTAATAACGCCTAAACCTGCTCTACCCGAACCACCTTGCTCATAGGTCATACCGAAAGCACCGTTGTAAGTTGGATAAGTATCGCCATAAGAAGGATACAATAAATCAAAACGTTCTTTTGAGAAGTACAACCAACCGTTTTTATCAAAATCACGTTTGTTGTAATCACCCAGAATTTTCTGGAATTCACGTTGCCAGCCTGTAATATCTTCATGATAAGGTTTAGCAGAAGGAGCGAAGTAATAAGGGTTTTCTACACCTTGTTCGTGGAAATCTGCGTGAAGATGTGGCATCCATTGGCGATACACTGCCAATCTTTCTTGGGTTTCTTTTTGTGTTTGCCAAGCCCAGTCTCTGTTCAAATCAAATAAATAATGATTGAATCGTCCGCCCGGCCAAGGTTCGTTATGTTCAATTGCCGCAGGATTTGGATTAAAAACTGCCCCAACTTTCTGATTATACCAGTTTACATAACGGTCATAGCCGTCAGGATTGATACTTGGGTCTAAAATAACAACCGTGTTGGCTAAAATAGCTTTTGAACGTTCGTTATTTGGATTCAATAATTCGTACAAAGTAAAAGGGGAAGTACTTGTACCGCAAGATTCGTTTCCGTGAACATTATAACTCAACCAAGCGATTGCAGGCTGTTTTTTGGTCGGTTTTCCGTCCATCAAACCGATTGATTTTAAATTGTTTGTTCTGATTTCTTCTAATTGAGGGAAATTTTCTGGAGAAGCCACAATCGCAATCATCAAAGGTCGTCCTTCGTTGGTCGAACCGTATTGAATTAATTTTACTTGATTTGGATTTTGTTGAGCTACATATTCATAATAGCTTACTACTTGATGATGACGGAGAAAACGTTCACCTTTTTTGAAATTAAGGAAGTCTTCAGGAGATTTTAGCGTACTTTGTGCTGATGCACAGATACTTAGCAATAAAAAAGCGAAAAGTAGAAAATTCTTTGGCATGAGTGATTGGTTTGTTGAAATGATTCAAGCCAAAAATAGAAATAAATACTTTCCCAAAAAATCAATTTTTTGTTTTTTCGCAACAGCTTTTTTGTGGAACGGGGTCATGACCACTTCCTCCCCACGGATGACAAGTAGAAATGCGTTTGATTCCCAAGCGAAAACCTTTCCAAAATCCCCAAATTTGTATCGCTTCTATCATGTATTGGCTACAAGTAGGCGTGTAGCGACAGGCATTTGGAAAGTAAGGCGAAAGTATCGCTTGGTATGTACGAACAAGAAAAATCAGAATTGAACTAATTACTTTGTTCATGGAAATAGACCAAAATATTAGTCTTTTTTGTGATGTGGAAAGTTGAACAAGTAGGAACTAATAATGGGGAGTCCGAAAATCCCAACTGTTAAAATCGAAATGTACATATCGGCTTCTTCGCTTTCTAAAAATAAGGCAATGCTATTTTCTGGGGCAAAATGCGATACTAAAGAAAGGGTAAGTTTCAAGCCTAAAACACCAATAACCAAAAAGGCGGCTGTTTCCAAAAAGCTGTACTTTTCCATCAATTTTACAAATGCCTGAGCTACAAATCGCATCGCCAAAATTCCGATAAATACACCAATGCAGATTAACACTAAATTGTCGGTAAAAGCTACTGCGGCAAAAACATTGTCAATTGAAAAAGCTAAGTCCATAACTTCAACCAAAAAAACCGTTGCCCAAAATGGCCCTAAAGCACCAAGTGTTACACGATAAAACCAATTTGATTTTTTGTCTAATAAATCGTCATTTTCCTGTGGAGTAGCTTCTTTTTTGAAATAATCGTAAGTTAAAAACAGAAGATAAAGTCCACCAATAGGTTTAAGCCACCAAACTTGCACTAAATAAGAAGCAAAAATTAAACAGATTCCTCGAAAAAAGTAAGCACCAATGATACCATACTTCAAAGCCTTTTTTCTGTTTTCAGGCGATAAATCCATTACCATTGTTGCCAAAACGGCAGCATTATCTACTGAAAGAAGACTCTCAATTAAAACTAAATTCCCAATAATTAAAGCCGCTGCTCCTAAATCATTCCCAAAAATCTGATGCAAAAAATCCATAAATATTGTTTTATATTCAAAATATAACCAAAGTTACAAAGTTTAAGGGCTAAAAAATAGTTGTTGATAAGAATATTGGATGAATGGATTTAATAGATTAGTAGGCGGTTGGATGAATTTTTATATAAAAAACTCAATTTACAACCATGAGTATAAGTACAAACAAATGACTTTTAAGATAAGTACTAAAATGTATTTGAAAAACACAAGAAATTAGATTTTCAGTAGTAAAAAAATAACATGAAAAAATATTGTTTAACACTCGACTTAAAAGATGATGCAACACTCATCGCCGAATACGAAGCATATCATCAAAACGTTTGGCCAGAAATTCTGAAAAGTATTAAAGATTCTGGGATTGAATCCATGCAAATTTATCGTTTAGGAACAAGAATGATGATGATTATTGAAGCAAAAGATGACTTTAGTTTCGAGAAAAAAGGAGCAATGGATGCCGCAAATCCTAAAGTACAGGAGTGGGAAGAATTGATGTGGAAATACCAGCAAGCTTTACCAATGGCAAAAGAAGGTGAAAAATGGATGTTGATGGAAAAAATATTTGAGTATTAGTACTCTAAAATACTGATTTGATGGCTTCAAGATGGATATTTTGAAGCCTTTTTTATGCTTTTTGAAAAATGATTGTTATTTTCATTTATTATTGAATTTACATATTTCATCAAATCTTAAACAAACTAACCAACATGAAAAAAAATGTTTACTCATTCTTGAGTTTGGTGCTTGTACTCTTGTTTTGTAATGAGACGCTTTTTGCTCAAACAAAAAAAGTAACAGAGAATACTTTAATTGATGCCAAGAAAATTGAGAAAATTCGGAAAGAAATTTTAGAGGAAATCGACAAAAAGCAGGCATTTTCACAGCAAATGGTGGATATGATTTTTAGTTTTGGCGAATTGGGTTTTCAAGAGTACGAAACATCAAATTATATCACAAGTATTCTTGAAAAAGAAGGATTTACCATTGAAAGAGGAATTTCGGGCATTCCAACTGCTTGGATTGCTAAATGGGGAAGTGGAAAGCCAGTCATTGCTTTGGGTTCGGATATTGACTGTATTCCGAAGGCTTCACAGAAACCGGGTGTTGCCTATCACGACCCAATCGTAGAAGGAGCTCCCGGACATGGCGAAGGACATAATTCTGGTCAGGCGGTGAATATTACAGCGGCTCTGGTGATGAAGAAAATTATGGAGCGTGAGAAAATTGCAGGGACTTTAGTACTCTGGCCCGGAGTAGCCGAAGAGTTGGTAGGAACAAAGGCAATTTTTGTTCGTGATGGACATTTTAAAAATATTGATGCTTGTATTTTTACACACGTGGGCAACAATTTGGGTGTAAACTGGGGCGATAATGGCGGAAATGGTTTAGTGTCAGTAAAATTTACTTTTGAAGGCGAAGCTGCTCATGCTGCCGCCGCTCCTTGGAGAGGAAAAAGTGCTTTGGATGCCGTTGAGCTAATGAATATTGGTTGGAATTTCAAAAGAGAACATTTGTATCCTTCACAACGCTCGCATTATGTAATTGTGGACGGAGGTGACCAACCTAACGTTGTTCCTTCAAAAGCCTCGGTTTGGTATTATTTCCGTGAACGTACTTATCCAAAAATTAAAGAATTGTATGAATCTGGTTTAGCCATTGCCAAAGGTGCAACCATGATGACGGGAACTACGATGTCCTACGAAGTACTCGGAAGTGCTTGGCCCGGTCATTTTAATAAACCTATTGCTGAAAATGTATTTGAACATATCAAAAGAGTAGGTTTGCCGAAATGGAGTGAAGAAGACCAGCAATTAGCCAAAGCCACTCAATTGGAATTAAAATCACCAGAAAAAAATGGATTAGCAATGAAAATAGATTCGACCATTGAACCAGTATTGGTAAGTATGGGCGGAGGTTCGGATGATATAGCGGATATTTCTTGGAATTTGCCAACGGTCGTTTTACGTTATCCTTCCAACATTCCAGGTTTACCAGGTCACCATTGGGCAAATGCGATAAGCATGGCAACGCCAATTGCTCATAAAGGCGTTACGGCTGGGGCAAAAGTTGAAGCCCTTACTTTGCTTGATATGTTGGTAAAACCTGATTTGATTGCTAAAGCTTGGGATTATTATAAAAACGAACAAACCAAGGAAATAAAATACGAACCGCTGATTTCGCCTAATGATAAACCTGCCATTCAACTCAACCAGCAGATTATGGCGAAATTTAGACCTGAAATGAAAAAAGTGTATTTTGACCCTACCAAATACAAAACTTATATGGAACAACTGGGTATTACTTATCCAACAGTAAGAAAAGTAACGCCAGCAGAAAATACTCCTCCTGCCAAGAGCGGCGGTAAGTAAAACAATACCAAAGCAAAAATTAAAGACGACTCACAAGGTCGTCTTTTTTATTTTAACAAAGAATATTTATAAAAATTTTGGGTATGATTCTATCAAAAAGTACTTATAGGATTTGAGTACTTTTCAAGAATACAATTATTTATCAGGGTAAGAATTGGAAACCTATTTCGTATTATTACCTTAAAAATGTAAAATTATGTTTTCATTAATCAATAAAACTTTAGTAATCACGGGTGGAGGTTCGGGGATTGGACAAGCCATTTCTTTATTATTTGCTAAACAAGGGGCAGAAGTAAATATCTTAGAGTTGAACCAAGCGGCGGCTGAAAGTACAGTAAATCAAATCATTGCAGAAGGCGGTAAAGCAAAAGCTTTTGCTTGTAACGTAGCCGATCAACAGTCTGTAAAAGAAGTATTCGCTCAATTTTCTAAAGTAGATATTCTAATCAATAATGCAGGAATTGCCCATGTCGGTAACCTCGAAAATACCACAGAAGCTGACATTGATAGAATTTATAACGTAAATATTAAAGGTACTTATAACTGTTTGTATGCCGTAACGCCCATCATGAAAGCCGCTAAAGGTGGAGTAGTATTGAACATGGCTTCAATTGCTGCAACCGTTGGTATTTCAGACCGCTTTGCTTATTCAATGTCGAAAGGGGCAGTTTTGTCAATGACTTTGTCTTATGCCAAAGATTATTTAAAGGAAAATATCCGTTGTAATTGTATTTCACCTGCACGAGTGCATACTCCTTTTGTTGATGGTTTTTTAGCAAAAAATTACCCCAATAACATTGAAGAAATGTTTGCAAAACTGTCTGCTTCACAACCAATTGGTAGAATGGCAAAACCAGAAGAAATAGCTTCTTTGGCTTTGTACTTGTGTTCAGATGAAGCAGGTTTTGTTACTGGCTGTGACTATCCGATTGACGGAGGTTTTATTCGATTGAACAACTAAACAATTTAACAAATGAAAAAAGTACTATTAATGTCTTTCATGTTTTGGACGATGACATCTTTTATTCAAGCAGACAAGCCTAAAAAAATCATTTTCTTTGGTGATTCTATCACACAAGCTGGCGTTCAGCCCAAAGGTTATATTACGCAGTTGCAAGAAATGATTGAGAAAAAAGGCGAGAAAGCAAATTATGAATTAATTGGGGCAGGTATTGGAGGTAACAAAGTTTATGATTTGTACTTGCGAATGGAAGAGGATGTTTTGAATAAAAAACCTGACTTGGTAGTAATTTATATTGGTGTAAATGATGTTTGGCACAAAGCCAGCTATGGAACGGGTACAGATGCCGATAAATTTGTAAAATTTTATCAAGCTCTTATCAATAAAATTCAAGCGAACGGAGCAAAACTAATTTTATGTACGCCCGCAGCCATTGGCGAGAAAACTGATAGCAGTAATCAGCAAGATGGCGACATGAATCATTACAGTAATCTTATCAGAGAATTGGCTCAAAAGAACAATCTTCCGCTTTGCGATTTAAGAAAAGAGTTTTTAGAGTATAATTTGAAAAATAATCCAGAAAACAAAGACAAAGGTATTCTTACAACAGATAGAGTTCATTTGAATGAATTGGGTAATCAGTTTGTAGCTCAAAAATTATTCCCTTTAATTACAAAATAAACAGACATGAAATTATTTAGATTTGGTGAAGTTGGCAATGAAAAGCCAGGTGTGATTTTAGAAGAAAGATGGCTTGATGTTTCTTCCTATATTCAAGATTACAACGAAGCATTTTTTGAAAATGATGGTTTGGATAAACTAAGCCTTTTGTTAGTTGAAAAACAAGCTGAATTACAAGAGATTCCAGCAGGAGTACGTATTGCCTCATGCGTGGCTCGTCCTTCAAAAATTGTTTGTATCGGTTTGAATTTCGCTGACCATGCTCGTGAAACAGGAGCGGCGATTCCAGCAGAGCCAATTATTTTCTTTAAATCAACTACGGCACTTTCTGGGCCAAACGACGATATTATTATTCCTAAAAATTCAGTAAAAACAGACTGGGAAGTAGAGTTAGCTTTAGTAATTGGTAAAAAAGCACAGTACGTTGAAGAAGCTGATGCTATGAACTATGTAGCAGGTTACTGTTTACACAATGACGTTTCTGAACGTGAGTTCCAAATTGAAAGAGGAGGGAACTGGAGTAAAGGAAAAGGCTGTGATACTTTTGCTCCGCTTGGTCCTTTCTTGGCTACTGTGGAGGAAATTGAAGACGAAAATAACTTAAAAATGTGGTTGACGGTAAACGGAAAAACTTTCCAAAATAGTAATACCGACCAATTGATTTTTAAAGTACCAGCTTTAGTTTCATATTTGAGCCAATTTATGACGTTGCTACCGGGCGATGTAATTTCAACAGGAACACCTCCGGGCGTTGGTTTAGGCTTCAATCCTCCGATTTATTTAAAAGAAGGAGATGTTGTTGAGTTAGGAATCGAAGGCTTGGGAACACAAAAGCAAACTGCTAAAAATTGGAAAGCGTAATTTTATTGTAAAAAGGTTTTTAAGCTTCAAAATCAATTTTAATGATTAAATGTCTGATTTGGTACAATAAATCAATACTTGTTTAGTTTAATTCGAGTATTTTTAAAACATTTTCATTATCAACAAGTAATAGCTTAGGAGCTTAATCTCCTTTTAAACGATAAAAATATACTTATGGTTATAGACGCACATCAACATTTTTGGCAGTACGATGCTAACCGCCATGCTTGGATTTCAGAGGAAATGAAAGTAATTCAACGTGATTTTCTTCCCGAAGATTTAGCTCCTATTTTGCAAAAAAATGGAATAAATGGTTGTATTGCTGTTCAGGCTGACCAAACTTTAGCAGAAACTGATTTTTTGATTGATTTAGCGAAAAAACACGATTTCATCAAAGGAGTTGTGGGTTGGGTAGATTTAAGAGCTGATGATGTGGACGATGTTTTAGAGCAGTACGCTGAGGATAAAATTGTAAAAGGCTTTCGTCATATTGTACAGAGTGAAACGGATATTGAATTTATGCTTCGTCCAAAATTTAAAGCAGGGATTTCTGCTTTAGGTTTATTCGATTTCACTTACGACATCCTTATTTTTCACGACCAATTAGACCAAGCGATTCAGTTAGTAAAGCTTTTTCCAGACCAAAAATTTGTTTTAGACCATATTGCAAAACCTGATATTAAATCAGGCGAATTTGTAACATGGCAAACAAATATTAAGAAATTGGCATTGCATCAGAATGTATTTTGTAAAATTTCGGGTATGGTGACAGAAGCAGAATGGAAAACTTGGAAGCCAACGGATTTCAAAGTCTATTTGGATACTGTGGTGAAAGCATTTGGGACTGAACGCTTGATGTATGGCTCAGACTGGCCAGTTTGTTTGGTGGCTGCAACTTATGAAGAACAATTAGGAATTGTTAGCGATTACTTTGCAGGTTTTTCCACTTTAGAGAAGAAAAAAATCATGGGCGGAAATGCCTCTAAATTTTATAAAATTTAATGAACTTAGGACTCAAAGAAAAAGTAATCATCGTTTCAGGAGGTGCAAAAGGAATCGGCGAAGGCATTTCGGGTGTTTTGGCAATAGAAGGAGCTTATGTAGCAATTGTTGGCAGAAATGAAGCAGACAATTTGAAAGCTATTGAAAAAATAAATGCCGCTGGAGGTTTGGCTTGGTCTTTCGTAGCAGAACTTTCAAAACCAGAGGAGTGCAAAAGAGTTGTTGAAGAAGTGGTGGCACAATTCGGAAGAATTGATGGATTAGTAAATAATGCTGGCGTAAATGATGGAGTTGGTTTAGAAAAAGGTTCTTATGAACGTTTTGTAGCTTCATTACATAGCAATTTGATTCACTATTATTTGTTGGCTCATCACGTATTACCTTACTTAAAAGCTTCAAAAGGGGCAATAGTAAACATTGGCTCTAAAACAGCCGAGACTGGTCAAGGTGGTACTTCAGCTTATGCGGCTTCTAATGGTGGACGTAACGCTTTAACTCGTGAATGGGCAGTTGAGCTTTTACCTTATGGGATTCGAGTAAATTCAGTAATTGTAGCAGAATGTTACACGCCTTTGTATGACCGATGGATAAAAACTTTGCCAAATCCAGAGGAAACCTTGGCGAAAATTACGGATAAAATTCCATTAGGTAAGCGAATGACTACTTCAGAAGAAATAGCCAACATGGTAACTTTTTTATTATCAAAACGCTCAAGCCATACCACAGGACAAATTATTTATGTAGATGGTGGTTATACTCATTTGGATAGAGCTTTATTGTAATAAATTAATCAAATTTCATAAAAAAAGGTCGATAGTGAATATTCACTATCGACCTTTTTTTATGAACTAATCAAGCGTCAATATTAGAAACATAAAGCATCAGGCATTGTACTTGTAATAGTGAAATCAGCACCACTTGAAACAGTTTTGTTTTTGTAATAGAAGTTTGTACTACCTACTACAAATTTAAAATCATAAGTCCCCTTTCTTTGTAATAGGGTTGTTGTTCCTTTAATAGTAATTCCATCCCCGTCTCTTCTTGCTTTTCCAAGATATAAATATGCCTCTTTACCTGGTGCACTTGAATAAACCTGAATATTGTCAGCATTGGTAGTTTGTCCAGCTGGACATGATAAGTTGGCAATGAAATTCACAAAATTTGGTGAGGCAGGAATATCTACTGTGATATTTGTGTCAGTAAAATTTGTTGCGGTAGTTATTACAGCACCTAATACATTTCTGATAACGATATTTTTAAGTGTTTTGTCAGTAGTAAGGGAATTTGTACGGTCAGAGGTTGAAAAATCAGTGTTAGTATTATCAGTAAATTCAAAACTAATATTAAACACTTCATCAGCATATTGTCCGATACTACCGCCAAAGCTTAGACTGTATGTTTTAAATACTGCAAGTTGCTCTTTAGTTATTGTAACTGGATTCTCTGGAGTACTCAAATCTTGAGCAGCTTTAACAATAACTGCTTTAATTTGCTCAGGTGTTGCATTGTTCGGGACTTCTACCTTTAGACTTTTCATTGATGCAAAGAAAAATTGGGTAAGGTGATTGACTGTTCCAGATACTTCTAATTTACCTGCTGCATTTGTTGTAATATTTGCAGGTCCTTCATATTTAAAAACCTTAGTATCTTCATCAAATGAAGTAATAGCCATTTGATCGCCAACCTTTAGAGGTTGATTAGTTGAAGGGTCAACTGCTCCAACAGGAATTTCTGTTTTAATCGTAATTTCGCCTGAAAAACTTTTTACTTTTTGGTTTTGATCATTCGTTATTTCCACTTCTACTCCTACAATCGGAGTAACACTAAAATCTTGAATCGGCTGATTATTGTCATTTACAGTTTTTGATATTTCGCTTAAAGGAATTTGTACATCGGTTTTAGCTGCATCAGCCTTTGTCACAACTATATTCAGTGCTCCACCAACAGGAGAACCTGCTCCATCTTTTACGGATACACCAGCAGGAATTACAACAGTTGCTTGCGAAGGAACAGTATTTGTTGAAGGAGTGGATACTGTAATGGCAGCAGAAGTAGTACCTGCACTTGAAACAGTAGCTGGTTGTTGAACTACGCTTATACCAGTAGAAGGAGCTGAAATTTTAATTAATTCAATGACTAAGTTCAAATCTTTTGTACTTGTAAGAGTGACAGGTGTTGTACTTTTCAAATACCCGTCAGCCTGAGCTACAACTATAAAGTTTATAGGGTTGTTTGTAGATGGAGTAACGTCTGGGCTTGCTGCTAATGCTAAAACATTCTGTTTGACTTTAAAATCTTTAATGCCGACAATGTTTACAACTTTTGCAGAGTCTTTTCCTGCAATTTTGATTGAAATATTGGCAGGTAAGTCACCAGCTGTAGCGTTATCAGGTTTGAATTGAACAATTATGTTTGAAGTTTTTACCGATTCAGGTAATTTAAGGGTTACACCTTCAAGTGGTGGAGTACAAGCATACCAAAATGCGATTGATATAGTTGCGAGAAGAATATAAATATATTTTTTCATTTCTTTCAGAGTTAAATTATTTGATACTTAGTTATAGTATTACTTGCTGATTTTATAAGTTAAGCTAAAAGTAAGATTAGGGAGGAAAGAATATCCACTAACATTCTTTTCAATATCAGCAATATTTTGGTTTGTAAGTATAGATTTAATTAAGCCTGTTCTATCAACAGTAAGTTTTGGAGAACCTGAGTAATATGCTCCTAAATCCAGACTAAAGCCAATTCTTCCTTTGGGTACTGCACGACCAAAACCTAAACCAAGGTAAGGTCTGATATTCTCGCCAGCAACTATTAACTTAGCTATTCCAAAATCCTCAGCATCTAATTCTACATCCTTGGTTAGCTTGAATCTCCCAGTTTTTACAGAGGGTTCAATACCTACAGAAAAATCACCAGAACCATAAGATAGACCACCAACTAATTTAAAAGATTTGGTTTTGAATGGATGGAAATCTACCTTAGCTCCAATCAAAAGAGAGTTTACTTTTGGGTTGATTAATACGTCATCGCCTCCAGATATTTTTACCTTTAAAGGTGGAGTGATAAACGAATTCACGTCTAAATAATCAACGCTCAATCTTACATTTAAACCCTCAGGTTTCAATTGTTGAGCAAGGCCAATACCATAGCCGAAACTACCTAATTGTAGATTAATCGAATGCCCTAATAAAGGCTTTGCTTCTTGTGCAAGAAGTGCAAAATTGTATAAAAAAAAGCACACAATTGTTAGTATTTTTTTTTTCATAATTCTTTGAAGTTGTTATAAAATGATTTTAGCCCTGACCACAATGTGTAAATGTAGACATTTATCTGGCTTAAGCAATATTTTTGCTATTATTGTTTTGCGAAAAAATATTAATTATCGACACTATCCCATATTTTGTGTAAGTTGTTTTTTGAATTTCAATTGTTTTTGATTCTTTGGTCAAAAATAAGGTAAAATTGGTTGATAATAATTCCCCAGTTCTGGATTGGTTTTGTCCAAACTTTGGCTACTTC